>NZ_JXCG01000004.1 GCF_001317345.1 Thermococcus sp. EP1
GTAGAACACCCTTCGGCGGTTCAATTCCAAGCTTCTCAAATACTTCCGGATGCTTTAAGGGAAGCTCAATCATTTCTCTAATTTTTTGTATCACGTCTTTAAGACCACCAATGTCCTCATAAGTAACCCCAAGAGCTGGTGTTTTTGCTACCTCCTTAACTGGCTTCTCAGAGATCACAAACTCTGTAAACTCTGTTATCTGCACTACACCTGAAGGAGTAGTTGCTGTAACTACAAACGTAAGCTCTTGACCAAGAACTCCAATTCTGATATAATCGCCTCTAACAACTGGTCTCCCAACCAATCTAGAGTGAAGCCAATCAACAAAGTCCCGACCAAACCTAATCGGCTCTGTTGGGGCCAAAACTACTTTTTGGGCCTCTTTAACTTCTGCTTTTCTTATAGTTACCTCATCCCCAAGGCCAACCCCAGAATTCTTTCTTATCGTACCATCCATTCTGATAATTTCTAATCCTTCATCTTCTGGATAAGCTGGCCAGACTACTGCAGCTGTATTTTTAGTACCTATAACCTCAATGATATCGCCTGGTTGAATTCCAATCTTTCTCATTGCACTCCTATCAATCCTAACTATCCCTCTACCAACATCCCTCTGATAAGCGGAAGCTACTTTAAGTTTAATCTCATTCCTATCACTCATTTATATCACCTCTTTCTTTAGTTATTAAATGACCGTGAATCCAACATTATTTAATTATTTAATCAAATTAAAAAATAATGAAATATCACTCTATCTTAACCTCAAAACCACCCTTCTCCTCTTTCTTGGTTGGATATTTCTTAGGAACTCTTATCTCAAGAACACCATTGTTATATTTAGCCTTTGCCTTTTCTGCTACAACCTCTTCAGGAAGCCTGATAACTCTCCTATAACCACTGTAATACCTTTCAATTCTCACTGCTCCTTCTTTTTCAAGTTCGTGTTCTCTCTTCACCTGGGCCTCAATATAAACAGCGTCGCTAGTTACTCTGACTTTAATGTCTTCCTTTCTGACTCCCGGTAATTCGGCTGTGATTATGAATTCTTCACCTGTGTCAAAGATATCTACAAAGGGCTCTCTCCAAACTCCTTCGCTTCTTATCTCAAATTCTCCTCTTGGCTCACTAAATCTTCTATAACTCCATAGTCTGGGCCCCCTGAATATGTCTTCAAACATTGCATCAATCTCTTCTTGTATTTCTCTCATTATATCGAAGGGGTCCCAGAGGTCTCTCCTCCACCATCTTCTCGCCACCTTCATCACCTCCTTACATCTTTTGGTTACCGATAGTTATTAAAATATCAACTCCTTATAAATTTTTCGATTTTAGTATACTTAAGTAAGATTAAATTACCGCAAGATTTATAAAGCGGATTAGACCTTCTATAGTTTGGACATGGGGCGGTAGCTCAGCCTGGGAGAGCGCCGGACTGAAGATCCGGGTGTCGGGGGTTCAAATCCCCCTCGCCCCACCACGTTTTTCCTGTTCTATGGAAACATAAAAGTTTAAAAGCCACTCTCCATAGTGATTTCCGGTGATGATAATGAAAGGGATTGTACTAAGCTACATGAGAAGTAAAGAACACCTACACAAGAACCACATGATTATCAAACCACTTGGAATTGAGAGTAAAGAGCAAGCAGCAGCATTGATTGGCAAGAAAGTCTTCTGGAAGAGTCCTAGTGGTAAGCTCCTCGTGGGCAAAATCACCAGAACTCATGGAGTTAGAGGAGAAGTAAAAGCAAGGTTTGAGAGACCATTACCAGGGCAAGCCCTTGGAGACTACGTTGAAATAAAATGACCTTTCTTTCCTTCTTTTTGGAGGTAACTTGATGAAACTTGTTAATATTAAAGAAGGAAAAGCAGAAATTTTTATACCTAAAGCAGAGCGTATTTATGATGCTCCTGTTTTTTATAATCCTGCCATGACATTAAATAGGGATTTAAGTGTCCTTGTTTTACAAGTTTTAAGTCCCAAAACAGTCTTAGATGCCCTCTCAGCCACAGGTATTAGAGGAATAAGGTATGCTTTGGAGACTAATGCAGAAGAGATATGGCTTAATGATATAAATCCTGATGCCTTTAAGCTCATTATTAAAAACCTAAAGATTAATTTTGGAGAAAAACTCACCTTAGATGACAAAATGACAAGAATAAAAGGGGAAAAAGAAATAATTGCTACTAATAAAGATGCGAATCTCTTGATGGCTGAAAAATTCAGATATTTCGACTTTGTGGATCTTGACCCATTTGGTTCTCCGATGGAGTTCCTTGATTCAGCGCTGAGAAGCGTTAAACGAAAAGGAGTTCTAGCAGTTACCGCTACAGACACTGCTCCTCTCTGTGGAGCCCATCCAAAAGCATGTCTCAGAAAGTATAACTCAAAACCTCTAAGAGGCGAGCTCTGCCATGAAAGTGGCCTGAGAATTCTGATAGGAGCTATCGCTAGATATGCCGTAAAATATGATCTCGGAATCAATGTTCTCTTTGCCTATTACAAAGATCACTACTTTAGAGCATTTTTACAACTTAGAGATGGCGCAAAAGAAGGTGATAAATCCCTCAAAAATATGGGATATGTATATTTTGAACCCAAAACAGGAAGGTTCGAAATTGAAAGGAATTTTCTTCCAAGCAGAGAAGGGGCCTTTGGACCCTTATGGCTCGGCCCTCTCAAAGAACAGAAGTTCATAGAAAAAATGATAGAAAAAGCTGAAAAAGCCGAATTACCCCAAAAGAACAAGCTTCTCAAATTCCTGAGTATTATCAAAGATGAACTCAATATTCCGTTTTTCTATGATTTTCACGCTCTCGCAAGACGAAACTCTCTTGAAGTAAGAAAGCTCTCAGATGTGTGCAATATACTCCAGGAGAAAGGGTATAGAACGAGTCGAACACATTTCTCTCCAACTGCAATAAAAACGGATGCACCTTTTGAAATAGTTCTGGAAACGTTAAAACTCCTCCAATGATCAGACCTTTATATATTTCCAACCACCTCGTTTAAATATCCACCAGAAAAAGATTGCTGTTGTGAATGTTTCTAACGTCATGGCAAGCCATGCTGCAATAACCCCCATTCCTTTGATGTGAATAATCCAAAATGAGACCCCAAACCCAAGGATATATGATGGAATTATTCTGAAAAAGAGCTTACTTATTGCCGTTACATACATTGGACTCTTTGTATCTCCAGCTCCTCTAAGAGAACCACTTAAAACGAACGTCCATCCAAGAGGTATCTCACTTATTCCAACGATTATCAGATATATACTAGCCAACCTTAAAACCTCTGCATAGTCCGGGTCACTTCTTGTAACAAATGGCATCACGAGATAGTTAGGAAATACCACCAGAATTATTGCCATAATACCCATAAACACTGAAACCATTTTAAGGGCCTCATAAACAACTCTTTCTGCTTTTTCAGGGTCTCCCTCTCCAAGGCTTTGACCAACCAAAGCTGAGGCAGCGACATTAAAACCAAAAGCCGGCATATAAGCTATACTTTCTACTCTCAAGCCCACCTGATGAGCTGCCAATGCTATAGTACCAAAACGGGTCACTATGCTTATGTAGAGGAAGTTATAGAAGCTGAAAATAACTCTCTCAATTGTAGCAGGAATTCCAATTCTGAGGATCCTTTTTATGGTTTCCCAGTCAGGCTTGAAGGCAGGCTTGAATTTTAAAACCAAGGACCCCCTAAGGAAAAGAATCAACCCAACAATAAAGGCAAGCAAAATTGAGAGGCCTGAGGCTAATGCAGCACCTACCACTTCAAGCCTCGGTAACCCAAACTTCCCAAAGATTAGACCATAATTCAAGAAAACATTAGCCCCATTAGTTAATAGACTTAATTTCATTGGTGTCTTTGTGTCTCCAGCCCCTCTAAGGGCACTAAAAGCTGCAAATGCCATGAAATTAATTGGATAAAAAATGAAAAATGTTCTTATGTAGGAATAACCAAGTTTTATGACATCTTCACTTGCCCCCATTATTTTGAGGGCATCATCTCCAAAGAAAACTCCAAAGAGCATTACCGGAATACTCATGAAAAAAGCTAGATATATACTTTGTTCAAGCACTTTTTCGGCCATATCAAAATCTTTCGCCCCTACAAACCTTGCAACTAAGGCCAGAGTCCCAGTAGAAATAGCAAACATGAGGGGCATCATAAACCAGGAAAATTGACCTCCAAGGCCCACGCTTGCTATGGCTAAAGACCCTAGTTGTCCTACCATTATCATATCCACTAGGTTGACAAGAGTTTGTCCAATATTGGCCAGAATGGCAGGCCACGCAAGAGCCCACAATCTTCTTCTTAATTCGCCATCCATGGATCCCACTCAGATTATTGTCTTAACGATTAGAGGCAAGATATAAAAGGATCTGAGAGGTTAAAAATCTTTTGGCAAAAGAAGAGGATCCAAATTGAACACCTTAAGTCCAAATCGTTCTAAAGCAGATTCAACCTGCTCCTTACTCAGTCTGTAATCATAAACAAATCCTTCAAACCCATTTCTTATCTGCTCCTGTTTAAACCCAAAAACCATTTCCATTAAACGTATGGCTTCTTCTTTTCGTTGTTTAAGGCTTTTAGTATTCTTTTTATAATAATCCATGAATTTGTAGAAAATTTCTTTGTTAATCTTAAAGAACTCATAATTGACTCCCAAAGCACAACAAGGATAAAGACCAAACAGTTCAACATATCTATAGACTTTAAACCCTTCTTTTTCTAAGCTGCTTAAATATGGTTCCCATATACTTAGAGCATCTATTTCGCCCTCTAAAAATGATTTTACGATCTCTTCGGGTTTTTTGAAATAGATTACTTTAGCTTTATCTACAAGCCCATGCTTTTCCAAAAAGAGCTTCAGCATTGTCTCCATTGTAGAGAGTTCTGAAGAACCAATCTTTATACCTTCCTTTAAATCTCCTTTTAATACGACTCCACTTCCTCCAAATCCACAACCACCAGCAATTCTTAGGTTTTTGGTAAGAAGACCAAAAAGAACCTGTGTAATAAGGGGAGAACACGCCAAATCAACTTTTCCCAAGGCCAATGCATTTGTTAGCTCAATAGCACTGTTATATACCAAAATTCTTACATCATACTCTCTCTCAAGATCCTTAGCTGTTAAAATTGCATGAGGATATTCAACAGCCCTCAAAAGTCCCAGTCTGAGAACTCCCTCTATTGGAAAGGGAGCTTCTTCGACAAGCCAGATGCGATAGGCCTTTTTACCAATTTCTTTCCTAATTACCTTCTTTTCTTTTTCTAAACTCTCAATAGCCTCAACAATTGTGGATCTAGAATAATTAAGCCTATAAAGCTCGCTTTGGAGTATTCCCTCATGACCTTTTGCTGTGAGATAAGCCAAAATATCGCCTTTAGCACTCATGAAAGTACCTTAAGAATTCATGTTTTTATAATTTTTGAAAATAGTGAAAAGAGTTAAAGAATACCTTTCGCTTTCTTCCACTTGTGACTCCAGCTGTATTTTCTAAGCCTTCTGCTCCTCCCAAAGCCACATGCAGCACAGTAACCCTTTCTAGTGTTAAAGGATTTCCTTCCACATCTTCTGCACTTTATATGAGTGGGAGTTCTATTCCGTTTTCCATGTGGAGCTGTTCCACTTCCCACGAAACCTCACCTCTCGCTCATTCTATCTCAACTGGGGAGATAGCCAACACGTTATCTCCTCTGATCACTATCTTACCGTAATTCTTCTTTGGCTCGCCATCCTCAATAAGCTGAGCATTAGCCAAGACAACATTTAAGTGGATGTCATAACCAATGAGCTTTCCTCTATATTCGGCTCCTCTCTTGAGGATTACCAAAACCTCCTTGTCGAGTGACTTGTGTATAACATCAAGTGGTCTTTCCGCCATTTTTCTTCCCTCCCAAATAATCAAAGATAGAGTTCACAATGATAACGGGAACCTTGCTTTATAACTCTTTCTCTTATTAGGCACAATCCTAATTAAGGTGTGCATTATAAAGAAAGTGGAGGTGAAAATATGGATCTACTCAACGTATCCAGAAAAGTCATGGAAGACGTTTTGGCAGTGGAGAGTGGAGAAGAGATATTAATAATCACCAACCCCGGAGAAGTTTTTGATATTTCTCTGAGTCTCTTCAATGCTGCAAAAGAATTCAAAGCAAAGCCCACTATTATTATCCAAGAACCAAAGGGATCTTTAGACTATGCTGAACGGGCAGTTATTGAAGCCATCAAATCAGGCCCTGATATTGTACTTTCTATTAGTGAGAAGAAGCTTGGAAAAGATGCTTATGGTCTCAACATCGGTTATATTGGTAGAGACAACAAGAAGTACACTCACATATTTGAAAAACTTCTAAGAGGAGATAAAAGAATTAGAAGCTTTTGGAGTCCAGGTATTACCAAAGAAATCTATCTTCGCAGTGTGCTCATAGATTATATCAAACTCAGAGAAGAAGCCAATATTTTGGCAGAGATTTTAGCTAAAGGAAAAGAAGTACACATAACAACAGAAAAAGGAACAGATTTATGGATAAACATAAAAGGCAGGAGACCTTTAAAAGATGATGGAGACTTTAGAAAGCCCGGCCGTGGGGGAAATCTCCCAGCAGGAGAAGTTTTTATCTCCCCAGCAATTGGAAAGAGTGATGGTGTGATAGTTTTTGATGGAACCCTAGGGTTGGGAGGAGAGAGTATTATCCCAAAAGAACCTGTTAAAGTGTATGTAGAAAACGGTTTTATAGTCAGGATCGAAGGCAAAGATGAAGCTAAAAAACTTGAAGAAGCAATAAGGAATGCAGAAAAGATGGCTCTAGAAATGGAGAAAGAAGAATATGCCAAAAACTCATGGCATCTTGGAGAACTCGGCATAGGATTAAACCCACGAGCTCAGATGTCAGGCAAACTATTAGAGGACGAAAAAATAAGAAAAACCATCCACATAGCAATCGGAGCCAACTATGACAATGATGCTCCAGCTTTAAACCACTATGATTGTTTGGTATGGAATCCTACCGTAGAAGTGGATGGAGAGAAAATTATGGATAAAGGTAACTTTACGATATTCTGAGGTGGTAGTATGGAGATAGGGGTTGTAGGAAAACCAAACGTTGGGAAGTCGACTTTCTTTGCCGCAGCGACCCTTGCAGATGTGCAAATAGCTAACTACCCATTTACGACTATTGGAGCAAATATCGGAGTAAGCCATGCAACAGCTGAACATCCTTGTAAAGAACTTGGGTGCACACCAAATCCCCAGAATTATGATTACAGAAATGGAGTAGCCCTAATCCCGATAAAAATGATAGATGTAGCTGGACTTGTCCCAGGAGCTCATGAAGGACGAGGTCTCGGGAATAAGTTCCTAGACGATTTAAGAATGGCTGCTGCCTTAATCCACGTTATAGATGCAACTGGAAAAACAGACGTTGAAGGACAAACCACTGATTATCATGATCCTGTGGAAGATATAGAATTTCTAGAAAAAGAAATAGACTACTGGATATATGGAATCCTTAAGAAAAATTGGGATAAATTCGCAAAGAGAATAAAAATGCAAGGCTTAAAACTATCAAGGGCAATTGCAGAGCAATTAACTGGGATAGGAGTTAGTGAGGAAGACGTACTCGAAGCCCTTCACAAGGTAGGACTAAACGATGACCCCACTGTTTGGAAAGAGGACGATCTCTTTAATTTCGTGAAAGAACTCAGGAAAATAAACAAACCTATGATAATAGCTGCTAATAAAGCCGATGCAACAAGTGATGACGAAATAAAACGGCTTATAGAGGAGGGAAAGAAGAGAGGGTACATAGTGGTCCCAACTTCTGCAGTTGCAGAACTTACTCTAAGAAAAGCAGCAAAAGCAGGATACATTGAATATATCCCTGGCGATAATGATTTTACTGTACTAAAATCTCTCAACGAAAAACAAAAACATGGATTAGAACTCATCAGAGAAAGAGTGTTAGAAAGGTTTGGCTCTACCGGAATTCAGGAAGTCATAAATAGGGCTGTTTTTGAACTCCTTCAACTAGTCCCAGTTTATCCCGTCGAAGATGAACATAAACTTACAGATCAATTCGGAAATGTTTTACCCCACGTGTTTCTGATGAAAAAGGGATCTACTCCAAGAGATCTAGCTTATAAAGTGCACACTGACCTAGGAAAAAGCTTCTTGTATGCTGTAAATGCAAAAATCCACAGAAGAGTGGGTGAAGATCATGAGCTTCAATTTAACGACATAATAAAAATCGTTGCTACTGCAAGGTAGCTTCTCTTTTTTCTCTCATAAGTTGTTGATAAAGCCTTGATTCAACATCTGACTCGTTTAACCCAAGTTTTTGAGCAATTTTCCATATTTTTCCTTTAGCTTCTCTCACATCCTCTCCTATGACTTCTATGTCCAAAAAGTCCCCAAGATTTTCGACTTTATTAAGTTCAAAAGTCACGTCGTCGAGCTTATAGACAAGTCTATGCTTCTTAACCCACACGTCTTCTCCAAAGCCAAGTCGAGTTAAGATTTCCTTCATTTTTTCAAAGTCCTCGACTTTGACTTCTATCTCCTCAAACTCTTCATTCTTCTCGTCTTGGATCTCTTTATAGCCTAAAATTACTTCCCCTAGATTAATGATATGTCTAATGCGAAGAAGTCTTGGAAGAGGAACAGAGAAATATAAATCCTCTTGCACTTCTTCCCTAATCAGCCTCGCTCCAAGATTTTCTATCTTCTCTCTAATCTCATTGAAGTCGACTCTAAATTTAATTTCAATTTCCATCCTAGATCCCTATTAAAAGGCCCTTAATTTCCTCTCCCTTTTTGAAGTCTTCAACATGATAAACTAAAACCTCTTTTACACTAGGTATGCTTTTAATATTTTCTTCAATGAACTTTGTAAGTTCCTCCTTATCCTCAGCACCAATTAGTGCAATTATCCGTTCATCTTTAGTCTTTCCAACTAACAGAATATGAGGTAGCATTGCTAAATTTCGTGAAACATATTCAAGATACTTGCTTAGGAAATCTTCAATAACAGGTTTTTCTAACTCTAAAATTACAAAAGCTATTTCTTTTGGCCTGGCACTCTCACCTAAGACTATAGTATACCTCTCTATGATCCCTCTTTCAATAAGTTTCTTTATCCTGAAATGGATGGTAGATTCAGGCTTACCAAGTCTTTCACCAATTTCAGAGATTGTTATACGGGCGTCTTCTTTTAGAAGCTTCAAAATTTCTCTATCCAAGTCATCAAGATATACCACATTATTCCCCCCATCTTTTGTATAAATTATGAGAGACTCCAAGAATGTCTAAAATTTTTCCAATTATAAAATTAACTATATCGTTTAAATTTTGGGGGTGATGATAAAAGCCTGGAGATGCTGGCATGACAACTCCTCCAGCTTGGGTAACTTTCAACATATTTTCGAGGTGAATTAGGTTCAAAGGAGTCTCTCTAACCAAAAGAATTAGTTTTCTACGTTCCTTTAGAGCCACATCAGCTGTTCTTGTGATAAGGTTATCAGCAAACCCATTTGCTATCGCACTTAAGGTTTTCATTGAACATGGAGCAATTACAAGAGCATCAAATTTATAAGACCCCGAAGCTATGGGGGCAAATAAATCACGCTCATGAAAATCAGGCTCAAAATCAACACCCAACTCATGTTTTATGACTTTTAAACCAGTCTCTGATGCAATCGAGATAACATCATGACCTAAGTCCCTTAAAACTTCTGTTAAACGGACTCCATAAATTACACCACTTGCACCAGTAATTGCAATCACCACTCTCATAATTCACACCTCTCCACTTAAATAGAAATCCGCACTCACTGTTTAAAACACTTGTTAACGTTCAAGGCGCTACTTACTTATTTAAAAAATATTTATAAATACCCACTACTTATAACTTAAATTAGGGAAGGAGATGAAAGAGGGTGAACATGCTAGAATACTACTCAAAAAAGCTATAGAAATCACAAATGCTCTAGATGCTAAAGCATTAGTTATAATTGGGATTCCTCCTCAGTATCGACCCAAAATGAAAATTCCTATTCTTATAATCGGAAAAGAGTCCGATAAAGAATCTTCTAACTTTCAACATCTTCCTCTACCTTTATCTCTCGGATCAAAAAACCTTGTGAATCTAGCTTCAAGCTTTATGATAGCCAATGGAATAATCCAAGAAGGCGAACTCTTCGTCTATGTCACCCCTTCAACAGTTGGGATTCAAAAAGCTGAAAAGACCGTTGAAGTGCGAGATGAGTTTTTCTCACAAATAGAGCATATTTTCCAAGAAGTCCTTGAACTAGCAATAGAATTAAGTCTAGAAGGCCGAGAAGGAAAACCGGTTGGGACTATATTTGTAATAGGAGATACACGAAACGTTATCCGCCACTCTCATCAGATGGTTCCTAACCCATTCAAGGGATACAAAATAAATATCCTAGATCGGAATACGAGGGAGATAATAAAGGAATTCGCATTCTTAGACGGAGCATTTATTATAAACAAGTCGGGCAGAGTATTATGTGCAGGTAGGTATCTTGATATTGACTTTAAGAAAATAAATGTTCACGTCCCTTCAGGACTAGGAGGGAGGCATTTAGCAGCTGCGGGAATTTCCAAGCTAACAAAAGCTATTGTAATAACTGTGTCGGAAAGTGGAATTGTTAGAGTGTTTAAAAATGGAAAAATTATCTTTGAATACAACCCAAGATTGCATTAAACTGAGTTATCTTTCTTTTAACGGTAAAATTTTAAAAAAGGTAAAGCTCAGAAGAGCCATTGGTTCTCAATACATTCATCACATGGTGGCTTCTCTGTCGCTATTGCTTTAAATTTCGTATAAATACACTCGGGTAGCCCTAAAGGACATCTCTCTGGTGTAAGTTCAGGCCTAACTTTTGTTGGATCTAACTTTATCTTTAAGTAAGCTTCATATTCTTCCACTTTCTTCCAAGGCAATACCTTAGCGCCATATATGACAAGGTTATCATATATCCTGGCATAGTCTCCAATCACAGCATTCTCTTTCAGGATAACATTTCTCCCAATCACGACTCCTTCTCCGAGTATTGAGTCCTTTAGCTCGCTTCTCTCTTTTATTATGTCGTATCCTAGAAGAATCGATCTCTTAATGTAAGCCCTATCTTCTATAATTGTGTTTGGTCCAATGTAGGTATATGCTTTAATCTTGACCCCATGGCCTATTTTTACGCCACTATCTATGTAAACCGGGCCTTGTATCTCCACATCCTCAGGAACCTCAGCATCCTCTTTAACTGTATAATATCCATTATTCTTTGCAATTTCATCAAGTATTAATTGATGAGCATAGAAGAAATCCTCTGGAGTTCCTAGATCCACCCAATAAGTCTCTCTTGGCATCATGTAACCATACACTAATCCCTGAGCAACGAATCGGGGGAGGATTTCTCTCTCAAAATAGACCTCTTTTCCTTTGGGTATCTCTTTGAGAACTTCTTTACTGACCATGTAAATTCCAGCATCTACAAGATTGCTCTTTGGTTTTAGTGGCTTCTCTTCAAAATCAACTATTTTCCCTTCTTCATCCGTGACTACAACACCATATTTCTCAGGATCATAAACCTTCGTAAGGGCTACTGTTATAATACCTTCCCTCTCTTTGTGAGCCTTTATAAGTGCCTCAAAGTCAAAGTTGGTAAACACATCACCATAGATAACTAGGAATTCGTCGTCTACAACATCTTCAACGTTTTTGAGTGCCCCACCTGTTTCTAGAGGCATTGGATCGTTAACAAAGCGAATGTCTTTTGGGTAATCACTCATTTTATCTTCAATGAACTCTCTAATCTCACCCCTCATATAGTGGACTGAAAGGATAATTTCGTCAATTTCGGGTATTTTTTCCAGGTTCTCAAGAATGTATTGCAAATTTGGCCTACCAAGAACTGGAATCATGGGTTTAGGTCTGGTTGAGGAGAGTGGCCTTAATCTTGTTCCAAAACCACCAGCAAGAATAACTGCCTTCATATCATCACCAATAATACATCGGGATAGGAGCTTAAATATTTTACGTGTATTAAATATGCCCTTAATGGACACCTTTCCAATAAATGTCTATTTTTCGTCATCCCTCTTAACTTCATAGATATTCCCTTTAAACACAACACAACTACCAGAACATATTTTCTTCAATGGGCAAGTATTACATGAAGGGTTCATATTAATCTTCTCGACATACCCTAAACTCTCGAGGATCCTTATTATACCCTCTACTTCCTCAATACTTAAGTTTAACCGCTGGGCTATTTCCCCAGCTGTTCTACTTCCCTCTTTTATTAAAGCCAATACTTCATCTAACTTCCCCATACCAACCACCTAAAATAAATCAAAAGCCAAGAAGACGGCCCAAATTGTAAACCAAGATCCCTATGAGACTGGCCAGTACTAGATTGTATACTGTAGCAACTAATGCCCATTTGTTTCCTCCTTCTGCTCTTATTGCTCCAATAGTAGCTATGCATGGAATATATAGGGTAGTTACCAAAGCAAGAACAAAAGCCTGTAATGAAGTCATTGCAGTTCGCATTAGTGTTATTAAAACCTCTTCACTCTCCCCTATCCCGTATATAATTCCATAAGTTGCAATAACGTTTTCCTTTGCAATTATGCCAAAAATCAAACTTACTGCTGCTTTCCAATCAAGCCCCATCAATCTTGTAAACGGCTCAAAGAACATTCCAAGCTTTTCTGCATAGCTCAGGCCGCTCCCTATAGATTGTGGATAACTACTCAAGTACCATATTGCTATTGAACCAAAAAGTATCACTGTGCCTGCTTTTCTTAGAAATTCTTTGCTTCTTTCCCAAGAGTGAACTATAGCGATCTTCCATGAAGGTAGAGAGTACTCAGGAAGCTCTATTACAAATGGACTCTCCTCTCCCTTGACAACAAACTTCCCAAGTAACAAACCTGAGAGGAGAGCAAGAAAGAGTGAAATTGCATATATCCCTACAGCAATAAGGGCCTTGTGTTCAGTGAAAAACGCGCCCGCTAAAAATGTTATCACAACCATTCTTGCACTGCATGGTACAAGAGGATTTACAAGCATGGTAAGTATTCTATCCCTCTCGTCCTCCAGAGTTCTTGTAGCCATTATTGCTGGGACATTACAACCAAACGCAAGTACCATTGGAATAAAACTCTTTCCAGGAAGTCCAAATCTTCGCATAATCCTTTCCATAACAGTGGCTGCTCTTGCCATGTATCCACTATCTTCAAGAATTGACATTGCAACAAAGAGTAAGAAGACTAAGGGGAAAAAGCTTAGTACTGAACCAACTCCACCTATGATTCCATCAGCGACCAGTCCTCTAATCGTCTCATTTCCTATATGAGAGGCTACAAATTCACCAAAAGATGTAAAAGTACTATCTAAAAATTCTTGCAATGGAGTTCCAATCGTGAATACGAACTTAAATAAAACATAAAACACAGCAAGAAGACCCAAGATCCCATAAACAGGGTGTGTAAGAATCCTATCCACGTGATCACTGAAAGTATCTTTAATTTCTCCAAATTGAAGAACAAACTGGTGCATTAGCTTATCAATAAATTCATACTTTTGATTTGCAATAACTATATCCAAAGAACGTTTGTAATGAACCTCCAGCTCACTTATATGGGTAAGTATTTCATCCATTTTTCCGGGTCCTAGATATTTCAACACTAGCTTTATTACTTCCTGATCCCTCGTGAGAAGTTTTATAGAAAGCCATCTAAGATTATAAATCTGCGCCAGGGGTGTTTCCCTTAAAATCGCTGATATATGCTCTATTTCCTTTTCTATAGGATCTTCATAAATTGGAGTGATTGGATTTGTAGTTATCTTTCCCCTTGTCATCAGATATACTACGTTCTTTAACTCTTCCAATCCCATTCCTTCTTTAGCATTAGTGGGAACCACTGGGACTCCCAATACTTTCTCCATTTTTCTCACATCGAAGCTTATTCCCCTCTTTTTTGCAGTATCTATCTTGTTAAGAGCAATTACTATGTTTTTTACCCCCATTTCAAATATCTCCATTGTTAAAAAGAGATTTCTCATAAGACAGGAAGCATCAACAATATCTATCACAACATCAGCATTCCCACTGAGTAGGAAATTCCTTGCAATGAGTTCATCAATAGAATTAGCAGTGAGAGAATAAGTCCCAGGCAAATCCACAACTAAAAACTCCTCATTATGATACTTCATTATTCCTTCTTTTTTCTCAACAGTTACACCAGGCCAGTTTCCTACATGCTGTCTCAACCCAGTTAATCTATTGAATATTGTAGTCTTTCCTACATTTGGATTACCTGATAATGCTACAACTCTCAACCCTCGTTTTTTCTCCTTGGAAACCTCTTTAACATCACAGCAGGAAACCACTAGAATCCCCTCCTTACAATAATCCTCTCTGCAATTCCACTTCCTATAGCAAGACGTGTATTTCCAATACCCACTATGTATGGTCCAGGATTTCCAGATTTTATAACTACTATTTTAGTTCCTGGAGCAATCCCCATCCCCAAAAGTCGTTGCCTGGCCCTATGTCCCCCTTGTACATCAACTACAACCCCATGTTCTCCTTCCCGCATCTGAGCTAATCGTACATACATGAGCATCACCGTTAGGTAAGCCTAATTCCATTTATAGAGTGTATAGAGTCCCTTAAAAAGATTTGGTAAGTCTAATATCCTCAGGGAGTTTTAATATCAAACAAAACGGTTCATTTCCAATATCAACTGAGTGCTCTTATCAGCTATAAAAATGCAAACTATTTTAAAGATAAACATACAATAAATTAATGACAAAAATATAGTGGAGGACCTGAAATGGATGAAGAAAAGAAAACATCTCTTGGACTTGAAGAAAATATAGAAGGAGCATTAGCTTATCTGTTAGGTTGGTTAACAGGCATATTGTTCTTGTTACTTGAGAAAGATAGTGATTTTGTAAGATTCCATGCAATGCAATCAACAATAACCTTCTTGGGAATTATGATAGCAAGCTTTATATTAGGATTCATACCCTTCCTTGGGTGGATGCTTGGAATGCTCCTTGGACTTGTTGGATTTATCTTGTGGATTGTTGGGATGATTAAGGCATTCCAAGGGGAATACTACAAGTTCCCGATAGTGGGAGAAATAGCAGAAAAACAATTAGGAAAAATTAACATTTAGGTTCTCTTTCTTTCCTTTTGTTCCTTCCACTCTTCTAATAGGGTTGAAAGAAGGCCCAACACTACTGGTCCAATTATAATTCCTTTTATTCCAAAGGCCATTATACCCCCAAAAATCCCAATTAGCACTATAGCAGAGTTCATTTTCGCACCTTCTGCAACGAGCTTGGGCCTAACTGTAATATCTGGTACGGGAGATATAAGAAGCGCCCCATAAATCCCAAACATAATTCCCGCAAAGATTTCACCTCGGGTAAGAAGATATATTGCTCCTGCTAGCCATACTAACCACCCACCAATTACTGGAAGGAGTTCAAGGACAATACAAAGAATCCCTGCCGCTATTGATCCACTCAAATCTGCTATTCCAAACACATAAAATCCTAAAGTTAGTATAAAGCCTTTAAAGATACTCAGCATGAGCCATGTTCTCAAAATAGCATTCAGAGTATCTCTAGCCTTGTTAATTAGTTCGATTCCAAGATCTCTTCTTTCTTCTGGTAAAAGACGGTAAACTTCGTTTAAAAGAACATGAGAGTGTGTCAATATACCATAAAACACAACGATAAAGATAACAGCTTGAAGAAGGAGCTTAGGTATTGAAAGAGTGTAACTAAGAAGATATTCACTCAACTTTGCAGAAACTCTTTCAAGCAAAATCGCTGTTGACTGCCGTATATCAAGAGGAAGGTCTAAACTCACGAACCATTCAAATGCTTCGTTTATGTACAATATAAGAGAGCTTGTGACATCTCTAAACCACAAGGCTATTCCAAAAATAAAACCAATGAGAAGCAGACTCATGAATACTGAAAGTGCAATAGCAGAGTTTTTTGCCCCAATTTTCTGGGTAAGCTTTGCATGTGCAGGATGAAGAATATATGCAACAGTCAAAGCAAAAATTATCGGTGTAATAAGCGGCTCAACGGTCTTCCAAACCATGAAAAGAATTATCAACGAGACAACAATCCAAATAACATGTTCAGTTTCCATATCACCATCTCCTTAAGTATTTAAGGAGTAGATCCCCCACCTGAGGTTTGTTAAACACAAATAGTATCTTTCTTGCTTCATCGAACAAGAAGTTCCTCCCAATAACCAATAAACCCTCTTTAAGTTTATAGATCTCTGCATTCTTAGTATCAATCGAATGTTTAATCTCATCTGGGAGTTCCATTCCATCTAGTGATCTATTAACTCTGTCAACCAAGGATCGAGTGATAAATTTTGGTTTGGCTAAGTGATATTCCTCTGCTACTACCTCCTCTGCATCCATATAAACTCCCCAGAACTCCTTGGCACATTCAAATGGATAGACATATTCGGAACCATAAATTGGCTGATAGAGATCATATATAATGGCGAGCAATGTTTTTCTACCATCCCCTCCATAATACTCGACCCGTAAGTTGAACTTCCCATCTTCGAATCCATTTTCAAATACTTCAAGGTGCTCCTCGCATTTCATACCTTCACCTCCTGATGTACGAAACCACATAATTTGACGGCATATAAAGCGAGGAGCTCTCATAAATCCCAAAATCTATTTTTTGAGTATCATAAAGTACAACGTTGGCACTTTTTATTCCTAACATATTTTCTAGTACTGTTATTGCATAATCCAAGTCTCCTGTTTCATCTACCAAGGTTCCCTTAACTTCACTCGCAAACCACACTCTCCCATCTCCATATTGTCTTGTCGTATTCATATCAAGCTTTCTTCCCTCACTTACTACCTGAAGAAAGTATTCAAAATAAGTATTAATCTCATTTTTTATCATCTCTCGCTCTTCGTCTGTTAGGTCCCTCCACTCAGCACCCGTATCTTTATATTTCCCAGTTTTAAAGACATTTACTTTTATTCCATTTTGAGCATAGTTCTGTTCAAGGTTATAGTGGACGTAGATAACTCCTATACTCCCTACCTCAGCGAGAGGATCTGCAATTATCTTATCTGCAGCACAAGCTAGGAAATACCCTCCAGAGGCTGCTAATCCTCCTGTATATACTACTATAGGTTTCTCGTAGGATAGTTTTCTTAATTCTTTGTAAATTGTTATTACCGGCCCTACATACCCTCCCGGGCTTTCAATCCATAGAATCACGCCAACAACATTGTCGTCCTTCCGTATTTGCCTTATTTTGGATATTGTTGTAACAGCCGTACTCTCATCAATAGGACCGACAACTGGGAGAATAGCTATTGTGACATTTGATTTCTCAGTCTTATTAGCTCTCAATTGATTTTTTATGTATTCAAGTTCCCTCTGAAGTTCATCTATTTTTGCTTGAAGGGCCAAAGTAGCATTGCTTTCGATTTCCCTCACAGTTTCATTATATACTACAGTGATATTACCTCGTTCTTGGATAGCTCTCTGAAGTTCATTATTGTTAATATAAAGGAGAACATTTCCAACTGCTGCTAGGGCTAAGAGTAGCATGAGAATGAAGCTAAGATATTTCCATACCTCTCTCTCCATTAGAATCACCTAAAATGAAATAACTTTGGAAACTTTTAAATTTGGTGTTCCCATAATCTTTAACAAAAACATGAAAAGGTGTAAAACATGGAGATAGGAGTAAGTATTTATCCACATTTTGTAAACAAAGGGAAAGCTCTCCCGTCTGTTTTGGCGGATCTAAAAATTAAAGATTATGATTTTGTTCAAATATTTCCACATGCTCTTGGCCTCATTAAAAACGGCCAGGTAGTAGAGAAAAACCTTCGCTCGGTAGAGAATGCATTAAAGGGAGTTGGAGTAAACTACACTATCAGAATGCCTCTTTCAGTAAACCTCAGAGACAGTGTATACTACACCCGACACTTCAAAGTAGCTAGAGCTGTGATTGATGTAGCAATAAAACTCGGTGCAAAGATAGTTGTCATGCAAAGCGGACGTACCGGAAGATTAGATTTAGAGATAGAAGCTCTCCAACAGCTTGCAGATATGGCAGAGAGTTTTGGAATTAAAATAGCTCTTGAAAATACATATAGTGTTAAAGACACCCTCTATGTTGTTGAAAGTGTTAACAAGGAGAATGTAGGATTTGCCCTTGATCTCGGTCATGCATTCCTCAGTGCTCAGGGTGATGAAAATAGATTCTTAGAGGACGTGAAACTTGGAACAGAGAAAACAATAATACTCATGATTCACGATAACTTTGGAAAACTTTCTCCACAAGTAGAACCAGAGGACACTTTAGCCTATGGAGTGGGTGACCTCCACCTAATGCCAGGAGAAGGGAAAATACCCTTTGGAAAAACCCTTAAGCTATTTGGGGACGTGCCACTTTTGCTTAAAATAAAAGACCCAGACACCTTCGCAACACTTCCGACAAAGAGGGGCCTAATAGAGCTACTAACAAGCATCTAAAGTTCCAATCTCTCTTTTATAATCTTCAAGAGTTCTCCAAAAGCATTTCCAATTACTTCTTTTTTTCTTGAGGGATGTGTAACCTCAGGAGAGAGATTTTCCCATAATATCTTTACAGCTTCTTCTATACTTATTATTTTTTCAAGCCATGCGTAAGCAATGATGGCCTCGGCTATATCACCTTTTCCATGCTTATCTGTTCTTGGTGGAACATGATGAAGAAGACCAGATTTTTCAAGAGCTATTGTCAAAGAAGCATTAGGAACTCTACCAGCACTTGGATGACCAAGATACTCACTAAGTGCCAAAGAGAAAATAAAGTTAATAAGAGAATCCCCAAACTTAGAGAGATTCTTATCCGTAAAATCTTTAGAATATCTCATTATTCTAACCCCTTCCGAGTAAAAGGTAAAAAGAAACTCACTCTTTTGTAGTCTTTTCCCAAACTTCAAGAACATCCTTAGCCTTGTCGAATATCTTCTGAGCTGCATCTTCCAAAGCTTTCTCCGGAGTTATTTTGCCATCAGTGACTATTCTAAACTTTGGTTTTCTTGCCATCAGCACAGGATGCTCTATAGTATATGCGGCAAATGTGACATGCTTATTCTCGTGGAGCACCTCATTTAGCAAGTTGGCAAATGTATGATCCTCTCCTATCAAGTAAAACTCAAGCAAATTCTCGTCACGCTTTATAAGTTCAATTTTCATTTTCCTCACCTCTCAATTTTTTAAGCATGATTTCCATCGCCTGCTCCTTATTCTTCACAAGTTCGTATTTAAACTTATCTTCCTTATATTCCGCAACTCCAAAATCAACAGCGAACTCCAAAACCTCCTGAGGGTCAATATCAAAAGTTGCTGCTAGTGGAATAACAACCTCCCTTATCTGCCTAGTGGTTTGAAGAGAAATATCACTCAGTATTCCTCCAAGTTTTTTAACTAATTCTACAATCTCTTCCCATGGTAAGGAACTTATGAGCTTATCCTCCTTGAGTTCACTATACTCCCCCAAAAGTTCAAGAGTTTTTATCAATATTGGAATTGATATGGTCACCCCTGCCTCTCTAAAAATATCATCAACATCATATTGATAAAACCCCTTTTTATTAGGATAGAGGCGAGAACGGACTTTATAATGTATTTCTCTAACTTTTTGCATGGCCTCTCTTATTTCGTCTTTCGTACCCTGAATATTGATCTTGAGAGAGTTCAATTTGCCATGAACATAAATGAAGGCAGGTAATTCGAGTTTTTGAAGCTCTTTCATCAACTCTTCCTTTTCTACATCATCTCTAACATGAACGACTATAACCTTCTTTGCTCTCATATCTTACACCTTACTCCAACTTCAGTTTTCTATAATACGCAGATAACTTTCTAGCTTCAGTTCTCCCACATTTAGGGCACACCAACACATTACCCCTTCTTACTAAAGGTATTCTACATGAAGAACACAATGCGTAAACCACGCCTAAATCCAACTCTTTTGTTGTGAGCTGTATCGGACTTTTTTCATTGGTTAAAACCTTTGCTCTAACTATATCACCGATTTTGAACTCATTATTCATGGATTCCACATATCCCTCCCTAACTTGAGAAATATGGATACCCGCCAACTTGGAAGTTGCTATCTCTCTATAACCCTTTCTCCCTTCAATTTTAAGCAGCTGGACTATCGCAGCCTGTGGCTTTACTTCAATCACTCTTGCTATGACAGTATCACCCACCTGGGGAAGTGGCGGAGTGTCAGTGATAGGTTCTACCGAAATCTCAATTTTTTCGAGATCAATTTTAACTCTACCTGCTCTAGCAGCATAAAGCTCACCATTTTCCTCGATTATTCCCTCGCCTGGGAGGAATTCCTCGATAACCCCAAGATAATCTCCAGGAAGAACTATATCTCCATTTTTTATTATCCTCTTTTTTCCTTCATCCATCTACCCACCACCACTAGACTTAGCCCTTCCGAACTTTTAAGTTTATGGATAGGGAAAGCCTATAAAAAGGTTGATGGCAACTTTTATGTAGTTTTGCCAATAGAAATAAGGTGGTGATATAAATGAGAATGCTCCTAATACACAGTGACTATCTTGAATATGAGGTGAAAGGTAAGGCACTCAAAAAGCCTGAAGAAATAAAGGAAGATCAAAAAATAGGAAAACTAGATGAAGTTCTTGCGGTATTCATGAGTGTTGAAAAAGTTGACGAGCAAAATCCTGATGAAGTAGTAGATAAGGCTATAAAAGAGATAGAGGATGTCGCTTCTCAAGTAAAAACAAAGAATATTTTTGTTTATCCATTCGCCCATTTAAGCAGTGAGCTCGGTTCACCTGAGGTTGCTCTAAAAATTCTCAAAAAGATAGAAGAAAAACTTAAAGAGAAAGATTACAACGTTAAGCGGGCTCCCTTCGGATATTACAAAGCATTTAAACTAAGTTGTAAAGGCCATCCCTTAGCAGAACTCTCAAGAACAATAGTGCCCGGAGAAGCTAAAAAAGAGGAAGAAGTCCCAGAAGCATTAAAGAAAGAAGAAGAACTTGTAAGTTACTGGTATATCCTAACACCTGAGGGAGAGCTCATAGAGGTAGATAAATTCGACTTTTCTGGTCATGAGAACCTTAGAAAGTTTGCCAATTATGAGATAAGCAAAAGCAGAGTTGTTACAGAGGAACCACCTCACGTAAAGATAATGCTCGAGCAAGAACTTGTTGACTATGAAGAGGGAAGTGACCCTGGAAACCTTCGCTATTATCCTAAGGGGAGACTAATTAAGTCCCTTCTCGAGAATTACGTAACTGAGAAAGTCATAGAATATGGTGCAATGGAAGTGGAGACCCCAATCATGTATGACTTCGAACATCCAGCACTTGAGAAATACCTAAATCGTTTCCCTGCAAGACAATATGTTGTGAAAAGTGGAGATAAGAAGTTCTTCCTCAGATTTGCCGCCTGTTTTGGTCAGTTCCTCATAAAGAAGGATGCCACAATAAGCTACCGCCACTTGCCTCTGAAGATGTATGAATTAACCAGGTATTCATTTAGAAGAGAAAAGAGAGGAGAATTAAGCGGACTCAGGAGATTAAGAGCCTTTACAATGCCCGATATGCACACAGTGGCTAGAGACTTACAGCAGGCCATGGAAGAATTCAAAAAGCAATACAAGCTAAGTATGGAAGTTCTCAAAGGTGTAGGCCTAGCTCCTGAGGATTATGAAGTAGCAATTAGATTCACAGAAGATTTCTGGAATGAGAATAGAGAATTCATAGTAGAACTTGCAAAAATAATTGGTAAACCAGTGCTAATAGAGATGTGGAAACAGAGATTCTTCTACTTCATCCTAAAGTTTGAGTTCAACTTCGTTGACAACCTTGACAAGGCAGCTGCTCTAAGTACAGTACAGATAGATGTAGAAAACGCTCAAAGGTTTGGAATAAGTTACTACAACGAGGACGGGCAAGAAGAGTACCCACTACTCCTCCACTGCTCGCCAAGTGGTGCAATAGAGAGGGTAATGTATGCGATACTCGAAAAACAGGCAAAACTCATGAAACAAGGTAAAAAGCCAATGTATCCCTTATGGCTCAGCCCAATCCAGGTGAGAGTAATCCCGATTAGTGATAAATACCTCGATTATGCCCTTTACGTAGCTGGAAAACTCGAAGGTGCAAAGATAAGAGTCGATGTAGACGATAGAAATGAAAGACTTAACAAAAAGATCAGAGAAGCTGAGAAAGAGTGGATTCCATACATAATTGTAGTAGGAGAAAACGAAAAGAGAATGGGCATTATCACAGTTAGAAAGAGGAAGGACAACAAACAATATGAAATGCACATTGAGGACCTAATAAAGGAGATAAGACAGAAGACAGAAGGCTTCCCATATAAACCGAGACCATTACCATTGTTGGTTAGCATGAGGCCAAAATTTAGGGGATGAAATTTTTCTTTCTTCCCTTAAAATTTTTAAGAAAAAAGAGCTGTCATTTTTCAGGTTTTTGCTCTCCAATCATGTCTCTAATGAATGCCTGAGCTTCTGGAGCAAATTTGTTCTGTGGAACCTCTTCTCCAAACTTATTGAAAACTCCACCCTCAATAAAGTTCAATTCAAAAACTTCGTATTTTTCAGTGTCTTTTTCGGCAACATTGATTCCATGTTTAGCCATGTGCTCTGGTAAGCTTTCTATATCCACAAATTTTCCACATTTTTCGCACTTGTAAAACTGCCAGAAAACATAATCTTGACCGTTCATCATATTGCTCTTGAGATGTCTCACTAATGGCCCTCCGAGATATTCATAAAGATCCTCTTGGACGAGTTTTCCATCTCTCTCAATAACTCTAAATCCTCCCCAGATTATGTGGTCATTTATATCCATAAGTGTAGCTTTTAAGAACCTCTCTGACAATATAAATGTCCCATTTTTGATATAAAATGTATTAGCATCTGGGAGAACTGCAATATCAATTCCAGGCCCATCTTTTTGTTCACTCAGTTTTTCTGCTTCTTCTTTACTCTCTACTACTCTTATCCTTATAGGAAATTCACTTTTCCTGTGATATCCTATAATTTTGTCCTCATGAATATCCCAGTGATAATCGTCTAACATTCTTATTTTCGCATAAACTCTTTTAACGTTCCCATTTAGCTCACTATATTTCATCCCCACCACCGATAGAAGCTCGACTTTAGGATTAATAAGTCTTCTCGGAAAAATTTAAAAAGGGTTGGAAATGCGAAAAAATCTTTTAAAGTTTAGAGAAGAGAAAAAGATGGAGTGATACAATGCTCCCCAAAGAAGTAGAAGAAATCATAAGAAGAATGGAAGAAGAACGAATTCAAGGAGCTTCTTATCTTGCAGAGATGGGTGCTAAGGCATATATAACCCTCGCTGAGATATTTGAAGGAGATACACTCTTAGAAGGGATAAAAGAGTTAGGAACAAAGCTCATTAACGTAAATCCCACAATGGCATCGCTTTATAACCTCGTGAGATTTATCCCCCTGACAAAAAACCCTGAGTTTGTAAAAGCAAAAGCAGAAGAGTTCATAAGATTAAACAAAGAGGCAAAGTTAGAAATCGGAAATATTGGGAGTGAAATAATAGACCAAAATGAAATCATAATCACTCATTCCTACTCTTCAGCCGTTCTTGAAATACTAAAAAGAGCCAAGGAGAAAGGAAAAACCTTTAAAGTCATATTAACAGAGAGTGGGCCTGATTATGAAGGCTTAGCTTTAGCAAAAAGACTTGATGAACTCAGGATACCTTTTGAAGTTATAACTGATTCACAGATGGGTCTTTTTGCAAAAAAAGCCACTCTAGCATTAGTTGGAGCAGACAACATAACAAGAGATGGTTATGTATTTAACAAAGCTGGGACATACTTACTCGCATTATCATGTTATGATAATGGCGTGCCCTTTTATGTTGCTGCTGAAAGTTTCAAAATACATCCAGAAGCAAAAGTAGACGACGTGAAGATCGTTGAAAGAAAATTCAAGAGAGATCATACAATCATAAGAAACTACCTCTTTGATGCAACTCCTTGGAAATATATCAGAGGAATAATAACCGAACTCGGAGTGCTGGTTCCACCAAAAGAAATTTAAGGTTAGAGAGCAGCATTAATTAAAGCCCTCATATGAATCTCGGCAGTATCAAGGACCTCGATTCTTACATCCCCTTGCTTTATTACCAATGGAAGCTCTGTACATCCTAGGATAACTCCATCTACATCCTGGTCCTGTATATATCGTTCTATAAGGTTAAGTAACCATGGCTTGCTTTTGAAGTTCTCAAACATGAGTTCCTCAAAAATTATTCTGTTAATCTCTTCTATTTCCTCTTCATTGGGTACGATTACTCGAAATCCTTTTCCCTCAAGTGCTTGTTTATAAAATGGCATTGTCATTGTGATCTTTGTGCCAAGGAGAAGAAGTTTTTTAAGACCTCTACGCTCGGCCTCATCTGCCACTGCATCTATTATGCTGACCATTCTAGCGTTTACTTCATTTTTAATTTCAGGAAAAACTATGTGAGGAGTATTAGCAGATATTCCAATCACCTCTGCCCCTGCTCTTTCAAGAGCCTTCGCCGCATTTATGAGGATTTTCTTTCTTCCCTCCCATCCTTCAGAATTATCTTTGAACTCTTTGAAATTAATTGAATATATAATTAGCTCCGGGAAAAAGTATGGATCAAACTTCTCTCTTGATATTTCAATGTATTTTTTGTAATAATAGAGAGTTGATTCAGGACTTGTCCCACCAATTATACCTATTCTTTTCATGAGATCACCAAGAAAAACTGAAAGAAAAGGAGTTTAAGAAGATTTTTCTGAGAAATTTTTCAATCTTGCCTTAAATGTACATCCAGCTGTGGGAATGGAATCTCAATACCCTCCCTGTTATACGCTTCATAAATGGCCTTGGTTAATTCTCCTTTTACTGTCCAGTAATCTCCAGTTTTTGCCCACGGCCTAAGCTGAAGGTTTATAGATGAATCTGCAAGTCCTGTAATTGCTACGTTTGGTGCTGGATCCTCTAGAACGAGTGGATGACCTTGCATAAGGTTCATTGCAATTTTTATAGCTTTGTCAAGATCCGTTCCATAAGCAACGCCAACGTCAACATTTACTCTCCTAATTGGCATCCTTGTGTAATTGACTATCGGACTTCCCCAGACAAGCTTGTTTGGAAGTGTTATTACAACATTATCCGCTGTAAAGAGCTCAGTTGCCATTATTCCGATACCTTCAACTTTTCCAGTATATCCTCCAATTGTAACCACTTCTCCCATATCAAAGGGCCTAAAGGCGGCTAACCAAATACCAGCAGCTATATTTGTGAGTGTATCTTGCATACCAAAACCCAAGACTAAACCTATTACTGCTGAGAGGCCTAAAACCACAGAACCAGTATGGACCCCTAACGCTCTAATAGCTAAGAGAAGGATTACCACATAGAAGAGGGCACTCAAAAACCGTCCAAGAAACTCCACCACAAGCTCTGGAAGCTTCGTCTTTTTGAGACTCTTTTTAAAGGTTCCAACTATTACCTTCGCTACAATCCACCCGATGATCAAGATTGCAAGAGCCATTACTATCTGGATTGGGGTTATATTTACATATGGCAAGGGTTTATTTAGGACAATCACTAATGTCACCACCAAAACATTGACAATAGTAACATCCATTTCAGCCCTTAAAAAGGTTGGTGGATTTACAAAAAACCTAAGAAAATTAACTCAAACCCGTTTCGGTTTTCCATCTCCAATCTTTTTTGCTTTTAATCTTCCCGGTGATTTTTCTTCCGTGATCCACAGATGATAAACCGTTGATGTGAAGCCTTCTTCTGGAGATTTTACAAGATAAACTTTTTCCTCAAGATTTTCATTAAGTTGCGTGGAAGCTACGATTACATAATCGCTTATCCCTGCTATCCATCCAATGAACCTCTTAGAAACAACATCTTTATTTATTGGTAATATTAACACAGAATCAGGCATTTGTTTTGAACGTTGAGCAATTGTCTGATTTAAGAGTTTAAGAGTTTCCATCTCACCGAACATTAAAGCTGTGCCATCAAGAGTATTAACTAACCTTATTATTCTCTCTTTACCTGCCATTGGCAAAACATAAGTCTCATAGATTATATCGATCTTTGGATTTATCAACTCTGGAGAAACAGAGTCAATATAAAATATATTTTTCCTCTTGTATTTCACATCATATTTAGATCCAAATATATCTATTATCACGAGGTTGTCTCTTTTGAGTTCTCCCTCTATATCCAGGTCTACTTGCCTTGCAGCTCTGCAAAGCTCCTGGAGTGGAACATTATAATTAGAAATTACTCCAAATCCGTTTTCAAGCTCCTTTTTGAGAATAGCAAAACCTAACATCCATGCCGAGGAGTATGCATCATAGATTATGGTTATAATTGAGCCACCCAATACTTGCCCCTTGAATAACTCTTTCACGATCTCAAATTCCTGGGGCATTTATTCACCCCACTCTGAGGGCCATAAATTCAATCGAAAATTTAAGTATCATTTGATATTATAAATTTTTCCCTTTAATAAACACAATCAAACAAGATAAAAAACTTGAAGATTGTAGGATTATGATAAAAGAGAAAATTAATTAGAGCATCGCCTTGATTTTGTCCCAAATCCTTTCCGCCAATTCTCTTTTACTCATGAGAGGCAGTTTCTCATGTCCTTCACTAGTAACCCAATAAACCTCATTGGTTTCACTTTCAAAAGCTATTTCTCCTTTATTGGCTATTACAACGTTGCTCCTTGCCTTTTCTATCTGTTCTCTAGCCCGTATAATTAGTTCTTCTTCGTTAACTCCATATTCAGCCTTAAATCCAACTAAAAACACATTTGGTTGAATTTCCTTAATTCTCTGTATTATCTTCGGAGTGGGGAGAAGCTCAAGAATCATGCTCTGTCCACTCTTTATTTTCTTTTCTGCTCTCTCTTTTGGTGTAAAATCACTCACTGCTGCTGCTAAAACCACAACATCATATTTTTTACTCATCAGCTCATTTTCTATAGCTTCTAGCATTTCACCAACAGTTTCAACCTCTATTTGATTTTCAACAAAACTCTCTACGCTTCCCTTAGTTTTTATTAAAGTCACCTCAGCTCCTCTTAACTCTGCCTCCTCTGCTATAGCAACCCCCATCTTGCCACTACTCTTATTTGTGATAAACCTTATCGGGTCAATGTACTCCCTTGTTGCACCGGCCGTGACAAGAACCTTTTTCCCGAGTAAATCTTTTTTATGAAGCTTTTTGAGAACCTGATATACAATTTCCTCAATGCTTACTATTTTTGCTTTTCCTTCCTCAAAACGGGGGCCTATAAACTCCACACCAAGTTTTTTCAGCTTTTCAATGTTCTCTTTGATTATTGGGTGTTCATACATTGTTGAATGCATAGCAGGAGCTATCATAATAGGAGTATGAGCAAAAGCAGTTGTCACTACGGTTGTTACCGGAGTATCATCAATTCCACATGCGATCTTTGATATTGTGTTTGCAGTTGCTGGACAAACCAAAACTAAATCTGCTTTATTTTCATGCTCTCCACAGAGCTCAACATGCTCTATGAAACCCGTAATCTCGGTGATAACTTTATTTCCCGTAGCAAATTCCATAGCATAAGGGTGAATTATCTTCTGAGCACTTGGACTCATAACAGCATGAACCTCAGCTCCATGTCTTATTAACTCCCTTGCAAGCTTCACACATTCAACAGCCGCTATACTTCCAGGGATTGCAAGAACTATCTTCTTTCCGACGAGTTTTCTACTCTTTGTTGCATATATAAGCTTGACATGATGGAGCATTTTCCTCACCAAAAAAGAATTGTGGAGTGTTGTATTTAAGGTTGCTGTTTCTAATAAGCAGGTGAAATTCTCTCAAACTCCCTTTCTAAAAGGAATATATGCCTTTTCTCAAGAGCTCTTTCATCCACGACCACTATGAAAATCGCTTTTTTCATTAGAATATGATCCTTTAAGTGTACAAGAAACTTAAAAACTGATTCAAATCCATTTTCAAGGATTAAATACTCAATCCCATCTAGTATTAATACCGAATCTTCTGTTACTGAATTAATAGCCAAATAATGCAGTTTTACTAGATCTGTTGGACTTATCGTATTCTCTTTTTCCACCTTGCTAATCCAGAGAGCTGGAATTCCATATTTTTCAAAGAGAGGAGCATTTCTCCCAATGACGAGAATGTCTCTATCCTTTAGGAGAGTGAAAATAGGATCAAGGTTCAAAGAGGGATATAGATATCCACCAGGCTCCAATGATACCTTTACCCTATTGTCTTCTTTAAATGACTTAAACATCTTTCCAATACGCAATAGTCCAACTACCGGTAGAGAAAAGAAAACTGAATATCCCATTAATAAATCCTCTGAATTAATAAATAACATGGGTAAAAGTACATGAGGAACAACTTCCATATTTCCCATCCAACATATAAATACTGCCAATCATTTATAAAATTGTTGTTGATAACTTTTTAATAAATTAAACTAGTAATAAATTTTGGTACAGTTTGCAAACCTATTCCTCCCTGACAGCATCTTCTTCAAACCTACTTACTTCTTCTTTTGTTCCAACCCACACTACTATAACTGGCTCAATAGTTATCATACCATCCTTTATCATCGTTTTAATTTCGTTTATGGCTTTTTCTATCATGTGTCCTCTATCAATTGCTTCAATTATTATTGGTAGATCCATAGAAAGTCTCAGAACATCACTTGAGTGCACTCTACTCTTTTTCCCGAATCCATAGATACCTCTATACACCGTGGCCCCAGCAAGCCCCATTTCTCTTAATCTCTCTACTATAACCTTATATAATGGCCTACCATGCCAACTATCATTCTCTCCAATATAAATTCTCATGCGGAGAGTATTCCAGTGTTCGATTTCAACCATAAACTCACCTCCTTGCAAGGAAAAATCCTAAGAATACTAAGCCTATGGTTATTATAACGTTTGCTGAGATATTTAAGACAGCAAGAAAGTGTTCTCGTTCCCTTAAAAGAGTAAACGTCTCATAGGAAAAAGTCGAAAAAGTGCTCAAGCCTCCACAAAAGCCTGTTCCAAAGAAAGCCCTCCAATTTGAAGAAACTTCATAGCCAAGGAAAATCAAGCCATAAAGGTAACCAAGCAAAAAACTGGCTACGCTGTTTACCAAAAGTGTACCTATAGGTAGATCCTTATAAACAGGAAGCATACCAGTGATACCATAACGAACTATAGCCCCCAGCATACCTCCAATGCCAACTGCTAGAAGTACTTTGAGATTCATTTTCAAACCCCCTACTTTCGAAAGTTCAAGAGATCGCTTAAAGTTCTAAGAGCCCTATAAGTATTCTGAAAGTTTGAGATACCCATCTCAAGACTTCTTCTAAAACCTCCATTTGGATTTTGAAGAGCTCGTATAAGTTGTATGTGAGCATCTATGTAGCGTGATTTTTCACCAAGGAGTCTTAATCCTCTCACTGCATAGAAAGTAGGTTCTAAATATGGCGGAAGAGAGTAGGGAACTTCTGTAAAACCTCCTCGAACCTCACACTTGTGAAAATGTCTTATTGTTGGAATCTCATATCCTAAGATATTAAGCGCAAATATTGCTTGATATGTCATAGTTGTCGTTGCTTGTTTTACTCCATACCCGCTTCCTTTCCTAAACATCTCGATGAATTCCTGTATTTTCTTTTTTTCTTCTGAGGAGGGCTCATAATCTATCGCATTAAATGCCCTGAGTACCCAGTATGTGGCCTCAAGAGGTGTTGCAGTTCCAAATTCTTCACTCCCTCCAAGACCGATAGCAAATTGGCCTTTAAGAGGATTGTATTTTCTAAAAATGAGCTGCAAGCCTTCTTCTGCAAGATCTATTGCCCCCAAAATTGCAAGTCCTTCAATCGCCATAGATATTGCCACAACAGCTTGTTGGGGTTTTAACGAAGCATAAAGGAATTCTATTGTCTTTTCTTTCTCTGGAATTCTCGTACCTAAGAGAGTATAAGTCTTTACTGCATAATAAGTGTCGTTTATATTTGTCTCATTCAACAAAGAGATGAAGCAATACCCACCGTCTTCGTGTCTTCTCTTTCCAAGATATTCTAAAACTGCTTTAATATTTACATAACTCTCAAGCTCCGAGCCCATTCTACCGCCTCCTAAAGTTTTAGCGGAGAACAGGCGTCATCAGCCCTTAGTGGGCGGTTCGGGCCCGAAGCCCTGGGCGGACGCCATCGCCCAACGGCAAATCTTTAGGTAATTTTATAAGCTTTTCCTTTAGAAAGATAATAATAGCAATCAAGCTAGTGTGAGTTAACATGGAGCTCATAGGATTTGTTCACGTGGGCAATACGTTCAATGAAAGGCTCATTGCTAGAGTTTACAGGAAGGTTAATGCATATTTCAAATCAAAGTACCTCCCTATAAGGTTAGTTTATTTAGGAGAGCTTGAATTAGGACCGGGTTACTTAGTTAATATACAAACGAAAGAGGGAAGTGTTAAAGGATACCCCCTTGAGGGGATCACCGAACTGTTACATGCAAGCCTTATTCACAAACAAGAAGAGCTTATGCAAAAAAGGAGAATAAGAGAAGAGAGGAAAGAGGGCAAACGCAAAAATACCTCCAGGATGAATAAGATTTTTGGCATAGTAAACTTCCCCCTAGTTTCAAGAAATCCCTACCTTGATTTTTACGAAAAGTTTTTGGGAATTCAACAAAACTTTCATGATCTTAGAGTAATGGTCCTCTCTATAAAACCTTTCGAAGACAAAAATGAAGAAATTTTTGAAAAAAGGCTCTTCAAAGGCATTTTACATGAAATTGGGCATGCTTTTGGTTTAGATCATTGCCAGAATGACTGTGTCATGAATCCACCAAAACTTATTGCAGAGTGGGATCTAAGAAAAGAAGACTTCTGTAAAGAGTGCTTCTTGGAGCTGAAAGGGAATGTTAAAGGAAAAAACGATTAGTCTCATCATTCCCGCCTACAATGAAGCAAAAAGGATTGGTAGTGTTCTTTCTAAAATTCCAGATTTTATTGATGAGATCATAGTGGTGGATGATGGAAGTAAAGACAACACTTCTGAAGTTGCAAAAAACTGGGGAGCAAAAGTGATTAGATTAAAACAAAATCAAGGAAAAGGGGCAGCTATGAAAGCAGGAATTAACAAAGCAAGTGGAGATATAATAGTTTTTATGGATGCAGATGGACAACACAACCCTAAAGAGATAGAAAAGCTCATTATACCAATAATAAATGATGAAGCAGACTTTGTAATTGGCTCCAGATTGATAAAAACCCAGGGGAAGAGACCACTAATTAGAAAACTCAGTAATTTCTTGAGCACTTTCTTGATAAAGCTCAAACTGGGAATTGAAGTAAAAGATACTCAAAGCGGCTTCAGAGCCATTAAAAGAGAGTTTTTACCAGACATCGAGAGCAAACGATATGAAGTAGAGACAGAACTCCTAATAAAAGCCGTAAAGAAAGGAGCGAGAGTTAAAGAGACCCCAGTAGAGCGAATCTATGGGATTGAAACGGGTCACTTCCAATTTGAAGACATTATAAGATTCCTAAAAGTCCTTTTCAAATATTAAATTTATCAAAAATCTGGAAATTTTAACTAACCCCCACTTAGGACAGGCATAATCTTTATTTCATCCCCTTCTTCCACTACCGCTGTCCCTTTTGCTGGTTTACCGTTAATGAATATTATTTTATCATGAAATTCGTCATATCTAGGAATAACTTCCCTGAGAATTTCATCGACGGTTTTTTGACCTTCAAGCTTAACTTCAAGTTCTCTTGTCTTTGCAAGATGAGCAAAAGCCCCCATAAGTCTAATTCTAACCATGATCACCACCATAGAAACTTAATCTCAGGGTATTAAAAATTTAATTGAAAGAAAAGAAAAAGCTTCACTCGAGCTGTGTAACTTTTTCAAGTTCTGGAATAACAAAATCAAGCCCAAACTCTTTGAGTGTCTCCTTCTTTGGAATACCTCTTTCATCCCAGCCTCTGAGCTTGTAGTACTCGCTAAGTAAGGCATCATATTTGTCTTTTTCAAGGTGTTCTCCTTTGTGTGGTCCAGTTTTAAGTCCTTCCTTGAACCATCTTTCTGGTGGATAGTCCATCTCCCTGTTCCAGTTGCCATTGTATTCTCTAACCCAGTAAGCCCTGATAAGGGCGTAAACTCTATCAGCTGCTTTGTAAAGATCGTCCCATGTGTATTTAACTCCAGTGATGGCCTCAAGAAGCTTTGGATAGTAGTCTAAGCTGAGCCCAACCTCAACCCATGGAAGTCTGCACGCTGTGAGCATCTCAAATAGACCGCCTCTAAGTCTCTGTAGCTCAATAACTTTAGCAGCCTTTTCTGGATCATAAGTAATCTTGTACTCAACTTTCTGGGCCTTTTCACCCTCAATTGGAGCTGTACCAATCTCCCAAGCAATAACCCAAGCTTCCTTGTGGTGGGCCCCAATAGCACTTGTTCCATAAGCTAAAGCCATTGCTGGGTAGATGAAACAGTTGTAACCGCTTACTTCCAAACCTTTTACGTGCATTGCAAAGTCCTTAGCACCAAGTTTCTCGGCCATTGCCTTAACACCTTCAGCAGCGAAGTTTCCAAGTTCTGTTCTTCTGTAAGCAATGTCCAAAGCTAGTTGTTTGGCCTTCTTGAAGTCACCAAACTCTGGGGCAGCGTCATCTTTTATGAGGCCCTTTTCTTTAGCCTCCATTACGTATGAGATTGCCACACCTAAGGATATTGTATCAAGGCCCATCTCATCAGCAATTCTATTTAGAACTGAAACCTCGTTGAGTTTTCCAAGACCTAGGTTTGAACCAAGTAAAGCAACGTTCTCATAGTCAAGTTCACTTTCTTGACCCTCTGCATCGAGAACAACGTTTCCACATGGCATGTTACAGTAAGGACATCCTCTTTGCTTAACTTTCATACCTTCCATTGTAAAACCATCAATAGAACGAGCAAACTCAAAACTACCATCACTGAAGTTCCTTGTTGGAAGGGCTGAGTTTTCATTGGTCCATTCAAGTGCGGCCATTGTTCCTTGTCTGTGCCAGAATGGATAACCAGGTGAATTAAGGATTTTATTATATGCTTCTTGAGAGAGCTCTCTAAGCTTTTCTTTATCAGCAACTGGAATCTCTTTAGTTCCTTTTATCACCACTGCTTTTAAGTTCTTGCTTCCCATAACTGCACCCATACCAGGCCTTCCAGCTGCTCTTCCCTCTTGAGAGATAACAACTGCATATTTAACGAGATTCTCTCCACCAGGACCAATGCTTAGTACTCCCACATTCTTCCCGTGGATTTCTTTAAGTTCTTTTTCTGTTTCAAAAGTAGTCTTGCCCCATAATCCCTCTGCACTGAGAATGCTAACGTTATCATTCTCAATATAAATATAAACCGGCTTTTTGGCCTTACCTTCAACAACAAGTGCATCATAACCAGCTTTTCTTAAGTGGACAGTTGCCATTGTTCCAAGGTTACCATCACCATAACCACCTGTTATGGGACTTTTAGCAGCAATGACCATCTTTCCCCCACTCGGGGTCGGGAGTCCGTTGAATGGTCCACTTGCAAAAATCAACCTGTTATCAGGGCCCAATGGATCCACATTCTTAGCTTCGTTCCAAAGAATCCAAGCTGCTAATCCTCTACCACCGATAAAGTTTTTCGCAACATCTTCAGAATATTCTTGCACCCATACCTTATTGTTCGTTAGATCAACTCTTAAGATTCTTCCCCACCATCCTTTCATAAAAGATCACCAAAGTTCATTAATGTGTGAATTTTAATAAAATTTTGGGTTCACAAAATATTTTACTCCGAATACACTATGAAAACGTGTTTATTTAACGCAAACTCGACAAATAAGCTCTTTTGTTTAGCAATGATTTTCGAAAATTTTACAATGAAATGCAACTAAAGCAAAGAGTTTGCTAAATTGCTTTGCGTATGCAAAACCTGAAAAGGATTTAAAGGGCCAATTAAAATTTCTAACTGATGAGTTATGTGGTTTAGGAGAGTTGAGATTGGAGAGATTGAAAGAGCAAAGAAAGCATTACCACATTATTTTTCAGTTTTTAGCGGAAAAGAAAAACCAAATTTCTTTCACGTGAAACAAGTAGAAGTATATTTCGATGAGGAAGACGAGCTCAAAGAGCTTTGGAAAATACATGAGGAAGGTCTGGAAAAGTTGAGAGAAAATGACTTAAAAGAAAATCCAGAGAAAAATCTCCTTGATCTCAAGGCCCTCATTGCCCATAAGATCCTAGAAAAGTGCGAACTTTGTGAGATTAAATGTCATGTTAATCGTTTTGACGAAGCAGGATACTGTCGCGTCAAAGAGAGCCTCGTTGCAAGCGATTTTCTACATATTGGCGAAGAGCCAGAACTTATTCCCTCATACACAATTTTCTTCTCTGGATGCAACTTTAGATGTGTTTTTTGCCAAAATTGGGATATAAGCCAGTATCGGGTGGGCGTGAGGTATTCTCCAAAAGATATGGGGATAAAAATAGGAGTTGCCTATGCAAGAGGAGCTAAAAACGTTAATTTTGTTGGTGGTGAACCAACGCCAAATCTTCCTTTTATATTAGAGAGCCTAAAATATGTTGAAGTCCCAATTCCAGTGGTATGGAACTCCAACATGTATATGAGCAAAGAAAGCATGGCTCTTTTAGACGGTATTGTTGATGTTTATTTGGCTGATTTCAAATGGGGAAATAATCAAGATGCCCTTAAGTATTCAAAAGCCCCTAAATACTGGGAAACCATTACAAGAAACTTTCTCTTGGCAAAGAAACATTACAAGGCAGAATTCCTTATAAGACATCTTGTAGTTCCTGGTCATCTAGAGTGCTGTACACAGCCAATTTTAAAGTGGATAAGTGAAAACTTAGGCAAGGATATTAGAGTCAATGTGATGTTCCAATATAGGCCAGAATATAAGGCACACAAATATCCTGAGATCAATAGAGGACTCACAAATGAAGAGATGATACGAGCAGCCGAACTTGCAGGAGAATTTGGGCTAAAAAACGCGCTGGTAGGATAAGATGCTTATTCCAAATAAAGAGATCACCGATAAAGACTTAGTAGCCTCTTTGATAGCAGTAATAATAGTTTATGCACTTATCCAAGTCTACACAAGATGGTACTCTAACTATCTCAAGAAAAGGGAAGAAAAGCTTAAAGAATGCAGAAATATAGGAGAGCTCTACTAGCCACCCGCCCGAGCTCTCATGAAAACCTCCATAAATTTTTCTATTTCTTCTTGGCTTCCTTTCAAAACTACTTTCCAACGAGGAGCCCCATAGAAAGGCTCACCTTCTTTAATACATAGATATAAGTTCGCTTTTGATTTTTCTAGAATCTCCTGTATTTCTTCTGGAGGTACCGCGGTGACAAGTTCTCGTTTCATGTGAATATCTTCACTCAGAGATTTTATAATCATTACCAAAAACTTTATAAACCAAACATGCATATGTAATATTGAACTTACATATGGAGAGGTGAAAGTACATGAGAAAGAAAATATTGGGAATTGGGTTGTTAATGTTGGGCCTCTTTGGCCTAGTGTTTGGAGCAGTAGCAGCGTATCAAGGAGAGCCAGGGCCAAACCCTGATGCAATGCTTTATGCCCAAGAGGATATGCAAGCTGGAGCTCAAGCTATGGCAATGAAGGGCCATGGCCATGGAATGAGAGCTGAGGAGAGGGGCCAATACATGGGACTTGGAGTAAACGGTCAGTATTTGGAAGAAGTTGATGTTGACAGCGGTGAAGTGCAAGAGTACTTGAACCAGCTCAGCGTTGAAGAGTTTACAAACCCAAGGGGAATTACAGTTCAAAAACTCGTCTATGATGGCGACTACGTCGGCAAGATAGTCGGTGACTATGACCTAAGCGAGCTCAGCATCTATAAGGCCTACGAGACACTCAACGGCGTTAAAGTATTCCTAAGCTACGATGATCAAATAGTGGGCTTTTTCAGGATGGCCTGAACCTTCCACTTTTTTCTTTTTTGAGGTGGTAAAAGTGAAAATTTGGAATAAAATTAAAATGTTGCTTTTACTAATTGTAGATAATGGGGATAGTGTGAAAAATGTTGCTTCGGCAGTTCCTGTAGACTGGAGGGATAAGGAATGATGGAAGGATTTGTAAGACCAGAGTTCGCGCTCATAGGAGGATTTGCTTTAGTAGTATTGTTCTTTGTGGTCATGTTTTTTATAGTTGGAGCATATTTCAAGGAATATTACAAAAATGAGGAAGCAGAATGTTTGAAAGCTGATTGTGGGTGATGGCCATGAGATGGCCGAGATGGGTTAGACCCACAATCGATGTTTTGTTAACGATTGACTTTATTGTAGCAGCACTCTCGGGAATTGCATTATACTTTGCTCCAAGCGGTAGGATTGCGGAAGTGACAGGATGGACGTTCTTAGGAATCAGTAGGGCAATATGGGACGCTTTGCACATATACTTTGGAATTGCAATGATTCCTTTAGTAGGGATTCACATAGTGGTAAACTTAGCTCCCCTTGTAAATCAAGTTAAGGCCATAATCAGGGATAGGAAAACCAAGTCGATAAATGTGAAAGCTACACTAGGACTAATCCTCGTCGTGATGGTGCTCATTGGAGGAGCAGTGGCTTATACATGGAGTTCAATAGAAGGAGAAGAGGATACCTCTGAGATTACTTATGAGGACACCAGCAATACAGTGAGCTACGATAACACCACCATTGAAATTACCGGGACCATGTTGAAGAGCTACACCTTAGAGCAGATTGCTCAGCTCTACGATGTCCCTGTGGACGAGCTTATACGGGTTCTTAAGGAGGACTACGGTATCGAGGCCCAAGCAAATGAGCTGTTGGAGACTATAGAGATTAAGAATGAACTAGATAGAGAGGTGTTTAAAGAGATACTGGCTGAAGCAATAGTTAAGGCAAAGACAAGTGGTAATTTTGGATGAGGAGAATTAATGGAGAGAATAATATTTATTTATCTTTTTAGTAATATATTTTTTAGAGGTGATACGATGAGGCAGTTTATGATCTTTATTATTACTGGAATATTACTAGTGAGTGTTGGTGCGGGATGCATCCAAGACCAAAAAACATCAACAACTTCCATAACAGAGGAAGAAAAGCAGGGAATACTTTGGATGCGCGAAGAAGAGAAATTAGCAAGAGATGTCTATTTAACACTCTACGAAAAATGGCGTTTGCCAATATTCAATAACATAGCCGAGAGCGAACAGACACATATGGAGGCCGTAAAGAGTCTAATTGATAAATATGCCCTTGAAGATCCAATTATTGACGAAGTAGGAAAATTCAATAATCGAGAACTCCAAGAGCTTTACAACCAACTCGTTGAGAAAGGAAGCAAGAGTGTTGAAGACGCTCTCATAGTGGGAGCAATGATTGAAGAGCTTGATATTGTGGATCTACAAAAATGGATTTCAAAAACAGATAAGCAGGATATAATAGAGGTATATGAAAACCTAATGAAGGGATCAAGAAACCATTTAAGATCATTTGTATCAAACCTCAAAAACTACGGCGTCACGTACGAACCTCAATATTTAAGCAAAGAGGAGTATGAGAAGATAATAAACAGCCCAATGGAGGAGGGCACTTCAGGTTGAGATATTTTTCTATTTTATTTATGCCATATATTGCCAACTAGAAACCACCCAATAATACTAACTATATATTCTCTTGACCCATATAGCTTGTAGGGAATTCGAGCTTCCAGAGCTCTTATGAGCATCTCCATAGCTTCCAATACTTACACACCAGAAAGAATTCTCTGTCCCCAAAGTGTGAAGTTTTTGAAATAGTAAAACACTCCAAGAGTTGATGTGAGAAAATACGTTAAAGTGGAGCCTTAGACAAAAAGATTTTTATCCCCTCTTTCACAAGTATTTATGTAACTGAAATCTGTCTTATGTAATAAATTCCTATGTGATGACCATGGTAGAGACAGTGAATGAACTGGCAATAATAGGAGAGGCATTAAGTTCACCTATAAGAATTAAGATACTTAAGATGCTTTGCGAAAAAGAGTGGTATGTCTATGAGCTTGCCAAAGAACTTAGTATATCTCGCCAATTACTTTATCTCCATTTGAAAAAGCTCGAGAAGGCCAAACTAGTTGAAAGTGAACTTCGCTTAGAACCTGGAGATCCAAGAGCTAAAAAATATTACAAGGCAAAAGATTTTAGGATTTTGATTAATAATAATGTTATAAAAAATCTAAAGGGGGAGTAAAATGCCATATGTTGGAACACCAAGTGGGTGGATTTCAATTATCTTAGGACTCGTGTTGATAGTAATAATAGTCTTTGCATTTTATCAAATGAACAAAACTCTAAATGAACTCAAAGTGGAAGTCAACAACTTAAAGAACGCCCTTAATGAAACACAGAAGAACACTGAAGAAATTAGAAAAAAGCTTGAAGAAGTTTAGATACTCTCTACTTTAAAATAAAAAGATAGCATTGTATTCTCTTCAAAAAAACAAGACTTTCAAAAGACAAACATATTACACATAAAAACGAACAAGGTTATATAACCCAAGATCTCTACATAAACAAAAGGTGAGAAAAGTGAGGCTTCCTTCTCATAAGACAAAGATAATTGCCACTATAGGTCCTGCATGTAGAAATAAATCTACAATGGAAAAAATGATAAAAGCAGGAATGAGTGTCGCTAGATTGAACTTTTCCCATGGTAGCCTAGAGGAACACGCAAAAACAATAGAACTAATCAGGAAAGCTTCTGAGAAACTTGATAAGAGAGTGGCCATTCTAGGGGATCTCCCCGGAGTTAAAATACGAGTTGGAAATCTAAAAGAAAACTCTGTAACCTTAAAAAAAGGAGAAAAGATAATTCTTACAACAAGAGAGATCGAAGGCGATGAAAATACAATTCCTGTCGAATTTAAAGACTTCCCAAAGCTCATTTCAACAGGAGATATCATTTACTTGAGTGATGGGTATATTGCATTAAAAGTTGAAAACGTCCGAGAAAATGACGTAGAATGCCTTGTAATCAATGGAGGAGTTCTATTCTCTCATAAAGGCATAAATATCCCAAAAGCCAATCTTCCAATAGAAGCAATAACCAAAAGAGACCTCGAAATCATAGAATTTGGGATTGAACATGGAATCGATGCTATAGGAATATCCTTTGTGGGTTCCGTTTATGATGTTCTCAAAGTTAAGCGATTTATAGAAAAGAAAAAATCCAAAATGTTTGTTATTTCCAAAATAGAACGACCTGATGCTGTAAGGAACTTTGATGAGATCCTTAATGCCTCCGACGGTATAATGGTTGCACGAGGAGACCTTGGGGTGGAGATGCCTATTGAAAGTTTGCCAATTCTTCAAAAACAGCTAATCAAGAAAGCCAATATGGCCGCAAAACCAGTAATAACCGCAACCCAAATGCTCGTTTCAATGACCCAAGACAGATTACCAACAAGAGCCGAGGTCACAGACGTAGCTAATGCAATACTTGACGGAACAGATGCTGTAATGTTATCAGAAGAAACTGCTGTTGGAAAATATCCAGTAGAAGCCGTTGAAATGATGGCCAAAATTGCCAAAGTTACAGAGGAATACAGAGAATCGTTGGGGTATTCAAGAATACGGTCTTGGATTGAGGCTTTACCAAAGAAAAGTACAATAAAAGAAGCAATAACTAGAAGTGTCATAGATGCACTGTGTACAGTGGACACAAAGTACATATTAACCCCTACAAAGACCGGTTTAACTGCAAGACTTATCTCAAGATTTAAGCCAAAACAATGGACCCTAGCATTCTCCACTGATCCATGGGTATGTAATACATTGATGTTCTCTTATGGTGTGTATCCATTCTGCATGGAAGAAGAATTCAATGAAAATGACATGATATCATTAATAAAGAGTTTTGGATTAGTAGATAGTGATGATATTGTCCTCCTAACGGAAGGAAAACCCATAGGAAAGACCGTTGGAACAAATGCAATGAAAATATTCCAGATACCTTAGACATTCCCAAATCTTAATCCTCTCTTTTCCATAAATTTTTTCGCCTTTTTAATTTCCTCCTCAGATTCACCAAAGAGTATTATTCCGATATATTTTCCAAAGCCCTTTGGAGAGGAGTGGATTTTCACATTAAATCTTCCTAAAACCTCATTTAAAAGTGGTGCGAGTTTCGATTCGTCTGTTATCTCTGCGAGAAGTTTTTCTTGAATAAACTTTCTTTTTCCAAGTCTTGGAAGAACTTCATTCTCAAGCATAGCTTTCATTTCCCTTGGCATCCCAGGAAGAACAAAGATTTCAGTAGAGTTATGTTTAAAGTAAGCTCCAGGGGCCGCACCTACAGAATTATCTAACGCTTCTGCCCCTTTTGGTAAGTAAGCCATTTTTATTCTGGCTTCATTTAAATTTGGATCCTCTACAATACCTTTTTCATAAAGCTCACGATAAAAAACCTCGATTCTCTCTACCACATCTTCCCTGAGCTCAAGCTCCACATTTAAGGCTTGGGCCACGGCCACCATTGTAACATCATCATGAGTTGGGCCTAGGCCTCCAGCTATAATGAGAACCTTCGGTTCTCTTGAAAGGGCTTCTTTAACAGCATTCTTTATTTCCTCAATATCATCACCCACAGTAGTTATCCTCCTAACCCAGAACCCCCTTTCCGTGAGCTTCTGAGCAATGAAAGCAGAATTGCTGTCTACAGTATTTCCAGTTAGAAGCTCGTCACCCACTGTAATTATCTCCGCGAACATTTTTGCTCACCTTTTTAGTCTACTCTCTCAAAAATTTTAATCTTTCTCATAGAAATCCTTTAAAATATTATACCAAATCAATCTTCGATGATAGAGAGAATAAAAGACGATTTCGTAAAATCCTACCGCCTGCAGCAAAGCCTAGAAGCACTCGAACGGGTTAAGGAAGATATTAGTGAAGAAGCGTACAAAAGACTAAGAGCTCTCCTTCGTTATCGACTTTATGGGGAAGAATTTGAGAGAAGTAAAATTGACGAAAAGATTGCTCTAGCTTTTTCAATGGGTAGTGATAGCACGGCCTCTCTTTTGATCCTTAGATGGGCAGGCTTCGACGTAGTCCCACTGATGGTGAGACTCCCTCAGATGAGAGACGTTGTCCTATTTAGAGCCCAAAGCTATGGAGCTGTTTTTGTCGAGATCCCTAATTATACAGAAGTTATAAATGATCAAATTCAAAAAAGAGCCCCAATCTGTGGAAAGTGTCATTCTATGATAATGGATGCTGTAAAGAACTATGCCAGAGAAAACGAAATAAAAATTGTGGCCTCAGGAGACCTTTTGAGTTTTGGTAGCATATCCATGTACAAAGATGGAGATTTGATAAAGCTAAATCTTCCAGCCTTTCTCGCAATCGATAAACGGGAAGCAATAAAAATACTTGGAAGAAAGTATGCCCTTGGATTTGGATGTTCACTTTGGAAAGGGGCCATCAAAAATGCACCAATATTAAAACGCTTTGGCATCCAGAGAGTATTAAGAGAACTTAGAGCAGGAGCAATAGATAAAGAGATAGCCAAGACACTTGTTAGGGATATACTAAAGAACTAAAACAAGATGGAGGAGAAAAAGTTGCTCTATGTTGAAATTCTTGGGAATTTACCTAAAATGGCCGAAGGAGAAGTTAAAGCATTATTAGAACTCAGCAATAACAAATTCAGGATTATTGAAAGAGATTATCTGTTTCTGGCATTAAAAGCGGACAAAGAAGCTTTTTCGTATCTCAGAAGACTTGGGATGGCTCATGAATATGGAATTTTACTCTTTTCAGCTGAAAGTCTGGAGGAACTCTACTTAAAAGCAAAAACTCTTAAATGGAGGGATTTTATCAACACTACATTCAAAGTTGACAGAGAAACAATGTTAAATTGTTCCTATAACGTAAAAGATTTAGAGAAAGAACTTGGTGCAATCATAGCACAACAAGGCTTTAAAGTCAACTTAAGCAATCCAGGCACCCTGATTAGGGCCTATTGTGGAGAAAAACTTTGGGTTGGAGTAAGAAAAGAAATGTTTTTGGCTAAAGACTTTGAGAAAAGAAAGGCCGATAAAAGACCATTCTTTAAACCAATAGCATTGCCTCCCCGACTTGCAAGAGCAATGGTAAACTTAGCAAGGGCAAAAAAGGAGGTTCTTGATCCATTTATGGGGACTGGAGGGATACTAATCGAAGCTGGCCTTATCGGCCTAAAAGTTTACGGAGTAGATCTCAGATCGGATATGGTAGAAGGTGCCAAAAAGAATCTCGAATATTATGGAATAAAGGAATACAAACTACAAAAAGGAGATGCCACCAAGTTAAGAGAACTTTTCCCTGATAAAACGTTTGAAGCAATTGTCACTGATCCACCCTATGGAACTTCTGCAACACTAGGAGGGAAGAAAAGAGAGGATCTCTATGAAAAGGCCCTAGAGAGCATGTATGAAGTTCTAAATGGATATCTAAGTATTGCATTTCCAGCTGATTTTAATGTAGAAAAAGCTGCTGAGAGAATAGGATTTACAGTTTTAGAGAAATACTATCAAAGAGTTCACTCTTCACTAGATAGATATTTCTATGTGATGAAAAACTAGCTCATTTCTGCCCCTTTTTCCATGACCTCCCTAAACTTGTCCTTAGATCTTTTTATAACTTGGTTTTAAATTTTAACAAAAAAGTTATAAAAGTCCAAGAGAATGAAAAGTGGAACAATTGAAAGGTGATGGACATGGAGGGAGGATATGACATAAAACCCGTAAAAAGAGATAAGAGAACTTTTACCCTCTTAACACTTCTTGCAATATGGTTTGGAGCAGGAATAAGCATTGCAGAATTTTGGGCCGGAGCACTTTTAACACCAGCTCTCTCATTAGGTATGGCACTTCTTGTGATACTCTTCGGACATATTCTTGGAAACACCATAATGGGGTTAATAGCCCTAGAAGGAGAAAAAACAGGACTTCCAACAATGGTGCTTTCAAGAGCTTCCCTAGGAATCAAAGGGTCGATCCTACCTTCCATCCTAAATTATCTTCAGCTTATAGGATGGACAGCGATAATGCTCATTGTAGGAGCTAATGCCATGAACACAGTTGCAGAAAGCCTTGGAGTTGAGAATTATGCTCTCTGGGTAATTTTGTTAGGCCTTTTAGTTACAGGATGGACATACATAGGACCTAAAAACTGGGAAAAATTAGAAAAAATTGCAGCCCTTCTTTTACTCGCACTAAGTCTATGGCTTACGTACATTACTCTCCAAAGATTTTCATTCACACAGCTTCTCTCTAAGCCTGGCACTGGTGAAATAGGAGTCATGCTAGGATTAGACCTAGTAATAGCGATGCCACTTTCATGGGCACCACTAATAGCCGATTATTCGAGGTTTGCCAAAAATAAGAACGCAGCATTTTGGGGCACTTATCTTGGATATTTTATCTCATCAAGCCTCTTTTATTTTGTAGGAGCCCTAACAAACATGGCAATTGGAGAAGGAGACCCAATCGGAATCATAGCAGCATATGGAATTGGAATCCCTGCAATGCTAATAATCATATTCTCCACTGTGACAACTACTTTCCTCGATGTTTACTCTGCTGCGATAACTTACAAAAACATTTCTCCAAAAGCCAATGCAAAGAAACAGGTTTTACTTGTTGGAGCACTTGGAACCCTCCTCGCTCTGGTATTCCCAATGGAACAATATGAGAGCTTCTTGCTTCTCATTGGTGGAGCCTTTGTTTCGCTAGCAGCAATAATGATAACAGATTACTTCCTCGTTAAAAAAGAATACAATGCAGCAGAACTCCTCGATGAAAATGGAAAATTCGCAGGTTATAATACCAAAGCTATACTCATATGGACAATTGGATTCGCATTTTACATGGGACTTGCCATAGAAGGTCTTTTCGGGATCTACATTCCTCTGCTAAGTGAACTTGGCTTTAAGTTGGGTTCAAGCATTCCAACCTTCCTCTTGGTAAGTATTCTCTATTACATATTGGAGAGGTGAAGAAAATGAAATGGATTATCGAAGCGTTGGGAAAAGTTAGGGAAAATAGGCCCTTGGTGCATAATATAACCAACTACGTGGTTATGAATACCACGGCAAATGCTCTCCTTGCTATAGGAGCTTCTCCAGTTATGGCCCATGCAATAGAAGAACTTGAAGAGATGGTTGCCTTGGCTAATGCACTAGTGATAAACATCGGGACCTTAGACGAGCACAAAATATACTCCATGATGAAAGCCGTTAAGACTGCAAAAGATCTCAAAAAGCCTGTTATTCTAGATCCAGTAGGTGCCGGGGCCACAAAACTTAGGACAAAGACATCTCTAAGAATTCTGGAGGCAGGAGAGATAAGCGTTATCCGAGGAAACTTTGGAGAAATTGCAGCCCTCCTCGGTGAACATGGAAAAACAAGGGGAGTAGATTCCGCAGTATATGATGAACAAGTTGCCAAAAAGCTCGCAAAGGACGCCTCAAAAGAATTCAACACAGTAGTTGCTGTTACAGGGCCTGTAGATTATGTAAGTGATGGAGAGAAGGTTTACGCTATAGAAAATGGAACTCCTTTGCTTGGGAGGGTAACTGGAACCGGTTGTATGGCAACAGCAATAATCGGTGCATTTTTAGCCGTTGAAGATCCTCTAAAGGCCACCATTGCAGGATTAGTTTCTTTTGAAATTGCTGCTGAAAAAGCCTTTGAGGAGTCTCCATACCCAGGAACATTCCACACAAAGTTATACGATTGGCTTTACAGGATTGATGAAGAGATTATAATGAAAAGAGCGAAGGTGAAAGAAGTTGAACTTTAGAGAAAAGCTCAAACTGTACGTAATAACTGATAGAAGACTGAAAGATGAGATAGAAAGTACCAGGCAAGCTCTGGAAGGAGGAGCAACTTCAATTCAACTTCGCATAAAGAGCGCACCCACAAAAGAGATGATCAAAATTGGAAAAGAAATAAGAAAACTAACAAGTGAATATGATGCCCTTTATTTTGTGGACGACCGTTTAGATGTTGCCTTAGCAACAAACGCTGATGGAGTTCAACTTGGTCCTGAAGATATGCCAATTCCCACTGCTAAAGAAATTGCCCCAAATTTAATCATTGGAGCCTCTGTATACAGTCTGGAGGAAGCTTTAAACGCTGAAAAAGAAGGGGCAGATTATCTAGGAGCCGGAGCTGTTTTTCCCACCCCTACAAAACTCGATGTTAGAGTTATCGGAATTGATGGACTTAAGAAAATACGTGAATCAATAAAAATTCCAGTTGTTGCAATAGGCGGAATAAATCACGAGAATGTCAAAGAAGTGCTAAAAACCGGCGTTGATGGAGTTGCAATAATTTCAGCAATAATTGGAGCAGAAAATGTAAGAAAAGCCACAGAAGACATGAGAAAAATCATAGAGGAGGTGATTAAATGAAACCTGAAACCAAAACACAAAAACTTGCTTATGTTGGAATTTTCACGGCTTTAGGAGTTGTTCTGGGAACAATTTCCTTCCCAGTTGGGCCAACAAAAGTCGCTCCCTTTCAACATTTTATAAACGTAATAACCGGTATCATGCTTGGACCATGGTGGGCTTCCCTAACAGCCCTCTTTATAGGACTCCTTAGAATGTCTTTTGGGGTTGGCACAATATTTTCAATACCTGGTGGAATCCCAGGAGCTTTTACAGTAGGAGTAGTTTATAAAGTCATGAGAAAAGACTGGGCTGCCTTTAGCGAACCTCTGGCTACGATTTTCATAGGAGGAACGCTAAGTGCCCTATTATTTGGCCCCCTCATAAATGTCCACAAAGGAGTTACATGGTTCTGGATAGCTTTCGCTCCAAGCACCTTAGTTGGAACAACTTTGGGATTCTTAACTCTTAAAGCCCTGAGAAGGATGGAGGTGATAGAGTGATTAGAAAGGCCCTAACTATAGCAGGAAGTGATAGTGGAGGGGGGGCAGGAATAGAGGCAGATTTAAAAACTTTCTCTGCCTTTGGAGTTCATGGACTTGTAGCAATAACTTCTGTAACCGCTCAAAACACACAAGAAGTTAGAGCAATTTATGACATCTCACCAGAAGTTGTGGTAAAACAAATTGAAGCTGTTGTAGAGGATATAGGTGTTGATGCTGCAAAAACAGGAATGCTAAGCAATTCAGAGATCATAAAAGCCGTGGCAAAAACCGTGAAGAAGTACAACTTTCCTCTAGTGGTCGACCCTGTGATGATAGCAAAAAGTGGAGCTCCTCTTCTAAGAGAAGATGCCATGGAAGCATTGATTAAAGAAATAATCCCATTGGCTTCGCTTGTCACGCCCAATAGGCCAGAAGCAGAAAAATTGAGTGGGTTCCAAATAAAAAATAGTGATGATGCCAAAAAAGCCGCAAAGATAATCGTAGAAGAACTTGGAGCTAGAGCAGCGATTGTAAAAGGTGGTCATTTAGGGTTAAGTGAAGCAGTGGATATTTTATATGTCAACGGAGAGTTTAGAGAATACCGTGCGCCTTTTGTTGAAGGCTGCACTCATGGTACAGGATGCTCATTTTCTGCAGCAATTGCTGCAAATCTTGCGAAAGGAAAGTCCCTAAAAGAGGCTGTAGAAACGGCAAAGAAGTTTATAACAATGGGCATTTATTATGGTGCAAGAATTGGCCATGGCCACTGCCCCGTGAACCAAAATGCATGGATTGAAATCCCAGCTGAGAAATGGAGAGTGTATGATACATTGAATAGAGCTCTCAAAGAGCTTGTATCAATAGAAGGCCTTCACAAATATGTCCCCGAAGTAGGAATGAACTTTGTTTACGCGCTTCCAAAGCTTTATGCAAGGGACCGAGAAGACGTTGCTGGAGTTAAAGGGAGAATCGTAAAGTTTGGAAACACTATAAAGCCCGTAGGTTGGATAGAATTTGGTGCTTCTGATCACCTTGCCAGAGCAATATTGGCCTTTATGGATGTTTTCCCCGAAGTTAGGAGTGTTCTCAACATAAAGTACAACGAAGATCTAATTGCCAAGGCACAAAAACTCGGCTTTAAAGTATCCTTCTACGATAGAAGAGAGGAACCCGAGGAAATAAAAGCAAAAGAAGGTGGGACTATTCCATGGGGTGTAAGAACAGCAATCGAGAGACTAAGAGACAAGCCTGATTTGATATACCACCTTGGAGACTGGGGTAAAGAAGCAATGATCCTAATATTTGGAGAAACTCCTGAAGTGGTATTGACAAAACTCAGAAGACTTATAGAATAACAAGAGTGTGATGAAGCTAAAAAACGTGACTAAGTACAAGGAGCACAAAAACAATAGCTATAACTCCAAAGATTAGCACTATTGCCATCTCCAAGTTTAAAGGATCTTTTAGCCCCTCAACATCCCGCAAAAATTCTTTTCTTTTTTCTATAAAAGGAATTGGCATCTGTTAACTCCTCCAAAATGTCCATCACTCACTCAAGATCATTATTTTTGTCCTTCAGGACGCAAAAGGAGCACACAAGGAAGAGAAAAATTTTCTGCACTTTTTATGGTGCCCCAAATGAATTGTTCTCTTCCTGGTTGAAGTTTTTAATATATACTTTGCTTGATATATTTAAAAATTTCGCTTTATGATTAACAAGTAAAAATACAAAACTAATTTACATAGTTATTTGTCATTATACAAAAATTTAGATAAAAGACAAGATTTCTTTCAAATCCTTCAAAAAGCTCTCTAAGTGTTCTCTCTTTACATGTGGCATCATAACTATTCTTATATACCCCCTATGGGCACTTATTCCCCAACCTCGCTTTTTAAGCTCTTTCTCAATTTTTTTAAGCTCCTTTGACCCAAATGACACTATGTTAAGCATAGGTTCTCTTATTAAATAAACACCATTTAAACCTTTTATTTGCTCTGCAAACCATTTAGCATTCTCCATAGCCTCTCCAATGACTTTTTTATACCCTTCAAATCCAAGATGCTTAAGAAGAGCCCAAACTGCTATCGCATTTGCCCCAGGCCTTGTACCTGTTATTGTGGCTTGGAATATTTCACCCCCTGCCAAGTAAGGGGCTAAGACGTTAATCGCGTCCATGTATTTCTTCTCTCTAAATATTATCCCTCCTGCAGGGATTGGGGCCATTCCCATTTTATGTGGATCTATCGTGACACTTTGAACCCCCTTAAGCTTAAAATCAAAATCCGGTAGATCATACCCTAAGGCCTTTGCAAATGGAATTACAAATCCCCCAAAAGCAGCATCAACATGAAGAGGAATTCCATAATCCACTGCTATATCAGAAAGTGAAGGAATGTCATCAACAACCCCTAATCCAGTTGTCCCTGCTATCCCTACTATTCCTATTGTATTATCTGTTATTTTAGCCTCCACATCTTTCACATTGACAGAGTAGTCATTATTAAGTTCCGCCCAGACGAGTTTTACCTTTAACAAATCTTTTGCCTTTAGAAAAGAGAAATGTGCACTCCGAGGTAAGATAAGTTCTGGTTCCTCAACACCAGAGAGATTCCGAAAAGCCCTTACAGCTAAAATATTTGCTTCCGTACCACCGCTAACTATATTTCCCCAAGCCCTTTTCAGATGTAAAAGTTCTCCAATCATTTGAACGGCTTCCTCTTCGATTTCTTTACTCCCTGTATGCAACCCCGGATCCCCTAAGTTCCTATCTATGTATCTTTGAATCACTTTTTGAGCTAAAGGATGAGGGTAAGTGCACATAGATCCAAGAATTTTACCGGAATTAAAAGTTAAGTCTGACCTAAGCCTTTTTTCAAGTTCAGCAAAAATTTCATCTTCACTCATACCCTCTTTTGGTATCATGCTCCCACCAGCCAAAGTTATTTGCATAGCATTTAAGCTTTTGTTATGACCTTGAAAACATTGCTCTTCAAAGTCTAGGATACATTATTCCTCCCGAATGTGGTTTAGGTAAAGCTTAAAAAACTGCGGTGTAGTTACAGCGGTGAGCATTGAAACTATAACTACAGCTGCAAAAATCCCCTGATCTATCAAACCTTCCTCAATCCCAAACTTTAAGATGGCAAGCTCTAGGCTACCTCGTCCTCCCATTCCAATACCGACTAGTGCTGCTGATTTCCAATCAAACTTAAAGAATTTCATTCCAAGACCACATCCCAAAAACTTTCCTGCAACAGCTGCTAAATAAAGAATGAATACCAATGCTATATTAAACTCATTTAGAGGGGGATTAAACATTAATCCCACATATATAAAGAACAACGGAATGAAGAATTCTGTGAGAACTACTTGAAGATCTCCAATAAGTTCATTAAGTTTTATTTTACTTAGTACAAGAGGATCTTTTCTCTCTCTAAGTCTACTAATTGTTAATCCGGCAAGATATGCTCCAATTATCTGGTGTAGGCCAACTCTCTCCGCAACTATTGCTAAAAGGAAAGTTAGAATTATCGTAAAAGTGAAGAATATGTTAAGGTTCCTCAGAATACTGTAGAATCTTACAGAGCGTTTGAAGACATACTCAGAAATTAGAAGCACTACAATTATAAAAATTGCAATTTTGATCGTCAGTATCCCAAGAGGAAAAAGTGCTAATTCCCCTTTTGTCATTGCAGTGATTATGCCTATCAAATAAACAGCCATGATATCATCCGCAAATGCAGCTCCCATCAATATAGATGAAATCTCCTTTCTAACCCGAGACTTTAAAATTACTCCACTTGTTACTTCTATTGCAGTGTTTCCAAGAGTTACTCCTACAAATATCGCTGCTGCTAAGCCTTTACCAAAGAAATAAACTGTCAAAAACCCGAATATAAAAGAAAACACTACACCCAAACCTGCAACTAAAATTGCCTTGCTCTTGTTGGATGCTATAGAAGAGAAGTTGCTTGTAAGTCCCATGTAAAGCATCATCATTAAGAGACCAAATTCAGAGAGAACCTTCAATGGTTCAGAGGGTATGACTACATTAAGGAAAAATGGGCCAAGCACCATTCCAGTGAGTATATGAGCAATTATTGGGTGGATTTCCCTTTTCTCAAAAAGCCACTCTAATGTCTTTGCAAGCACAAGGAGTATAGAAAGATCGAGAATATACTCCACTTCACACCCTCCTGCTTATCAAAGTCCCAATTATCCAGAGAACCATTAATAGAATAGCCAGTATCATCGCAAAAGTGGCCCCTCTACTGGTTCCAAATACTATAGGGATGGGGCCTATCATTATAACCCCTCCTCCTTCTACTTCAGCCTCTCCACTTGAGGCACTTATTAGAGTGCCTATAAAAATCAACATGAACCCTATAAATATCAACCCCATTCCCACTAGTACTAACAATCCACCTCTCATGGTCCCTCATGAAAAAACTATATCCAGAGTTTTAAAGCTTTAACGTTAAAGTTATTAAAGTGGAGGGCACAGTTATTACATGCTTGTACTTGTGGATTTGGATGATACTTTATGCAATACGTGGGAAGCTGCTAAGTGGAGTGTCCTTCGTCTTTTACCCCATTTAATCAGAAAAAGAAAGTTCCGAGCTTTACTTTATATTCTCACACAGCGCTACAAAGAATTAGAACAATCTAGAGAGTTACATCTGCTTGATCTAGACGAGTTGGTAGAAAACTTTATGGAAAGGGTATACAGAAAAATTTCAGAAGAAGACCTGAAAGAGATGTTTGAATTAGTCGATAGAACATTCTTCTCAAACTTAAAGCTCTATCCGGATGCAATTGAGTTCCTGAAGGGATTAAAAGCAATGGGCGCAAGGATAGTTCTCATAACAGATTCCTCCTCTGAATGGCAAAGAAAAAAGCTTGAATATCTAAATCTGAAGGATTACTTCGATTCACTTATAATAAGTGGAGAAACCGGTTACAGCAAACTTGAGCCTTATAACTTTATATTGGCAAAAAGAAGATTCCCCAAAGAGAGTGAAATATACGTGGTAGGAGATAGAGATGATACTGATATGCGAGGCGGAAAAGAGATCGGAGCAACGACCATCCTGGTTAGACGGGGTTACTTCAAGTCCCTTATGCCAAAATACGCTGATTATATAGTAAAAGACCTTAATGAGGCCTTAGAGGTGATAAAACGTGAGCATAAAAAGCGAGCTTAAAAGAAAAGTACTTCATCTAACTGGGTTGAGTGTTCCACTACTTTACCTTCTCTTTGGCCAAAAAGTAACAATAGGATTCGTTGCCACAGCTTTAATCGTTTTCGTAATATTGGAGCCTTTTAGAATAATTGAAGAATTAAGAGACAAAGTCAAACGAAAACTTGGCCTTTATGTAAGAGAAGAAGTAATTGCCCTAGTTGAAAAGGAGCTCGAAGCAATATCCAGGGAACACGAAAAATACTCCATTGGAGCACATATATACTTTACAATTGGAGCACTAATAATAGTCTGCCTTTTTCCGAGAGATATTGCCATTGGGGCCATAACTGTTGCAACGTTGGGAGATGCCATAGCTGCAATAATAGGAAAGCCCTTTGGAAGACATAGGTTTAAAAATGGCAAAAGTGTTGAAGGAAGTTTGGCATATTTTGTGACAGCGTTTCTAACACTTTTCGTGTTGATAAATTTACCACATGCCCTCATCGGGGCCTTAGCCGGAATGTTGGCAGAATTCTATGAGTTGCCCCCCGATGATAATTTCTCTAATCAAATAGCAGTAGCCATTGCAATATACGCATTCAGAAGGATATTCTTTTAAAAAATTAAGAAAAGTGGGATCAGCTAACTTCTATCTCAGCAAAAACTGTTATTAGGTCGAAGTCTGTCCATTCACCATATCCTTTTACATCATCAGTGAGCTCGTGCATGCTTGGGTTGTCTGGAAGTGCTTCAACTGCTGAGTCTTCTGGATAACCTCCGGTGACGAATGCTACAACTCTCACGACACTTGGTTTACCTCCGAGAGCATCCCAAGGTATTGCTAACTCAAGGACTTTCAAACCTTCAGAACTTCCAGTAATGCCACTCCAAATGCCCCAATCGCTTATGGGTCTCTCATCCCAAGTACTGTTAGTCTCAATCCATTTGCCAAATTTCTGAGCCCCTGCTCCTCCTCCACTTGTCCATTGTAAGTAGTATTCAAAGTCTATTGGTGGGTCAAAGCCCATTCTTCTTACCCACATATCTAGCCCGTCGCTGTAACCACTTTCTTCTCCATTTACATCAATTCCAATTCCATATGCAATGTCCCAGCTGGCTTTGTTGTCACCTACTAACGCTATGTAGAGGTAGTTATCGTCATAGTCCACATAAAGGGCCTTTAAGTTTGCACCTTCCTGGCCGAGCCCAACAATATCTTCTGCAACTTTTGTGGATTCATTCCAATCTGCTAAACTTCCATCAATTTCTTTTGAAAGACCACTTTCTATAAGAATCTTTAATCTATCAATATCCTTCTGAACTCTCTTTAATAGAGAATAGCTTCCATAGATCCTCAGAGCTCCGATATAGGAATAATATGGATACCTATATCTCAAAAGCTTTTGACCAGTCTCAAAGAGCTCTCTGCTTTTATTCATCTTTGCTTCAAATTCAGGTATTTTATCTTTGTATTTCGGAGGAATCACTAAGGAGGATAACTCTTCAAGCATTGAAAGAGTTTTTTGATGCTCATCTTCGTACATTGGCTCCAGAGTATATCCTGCAGTTACAAGCTGGTTCTGAAGCATTACACTAGCTCCAACCTTTAAAGTTAATTTGGCTACATTATTGGCCTCATTAACTTCTTCTATTGTATTGGAGGGATCAACAACAACTTTCAATGTATGTATTCCGACTTTGTTGATATCAAAGAGATATTCATAATTAAGTGAAATCTCTCCTCCTCCAGGCAATAAACCAATCGTCCAATTATCAAGTTTAGTATTACCATCATACAAGACCACTAGAACATCATTGGCATCAATGTCCCCAATATTCTTGACAGTGATTGTTATATTTCCAGGTTGCCACTCTTCCACATTCAAAACATTTGAAGATATGCTAACCGTGAGTTCAGGTTTTGGGAGAATGAATTCTCCTAGCCAATCACTTGCATCTGCATCAATAATTACTGGAGGATGGCCACTAATATCTGCTAACTCAATCTCTAAATAATAGTTAACAATCCCATCATCTACTTCGTCCCAAGTGTTTGGGCCAATATTAGTTATAGCGTCTAAAGCATCTGAAACTCCGCCAATATCCCAAGTCCCACCACCATTTCCACCATAATTACTCCATGCTCTTCCAGTTATTGCTTCAATCCTTATCTTATTGGTAGAAGGGATTCCACCAACAGCATTCCATGAGATTTTCACTTCAATAATACCGTTACTCAAGTTAACTGCAAGAGCACCATAAGTTCCAGTATCGCCTAGTTGATAAAGATGGCTCCATGTTGTGTCAAGGAACTGAAATATTGCTCCCCAGTTGTTTGTACTTTCGTTTAAAGGATGAACTATGTAAGTTAACCCTTGACCAGAATACCTCGAATCTGCAAGATTAATTACAATTTGCCTTTCCCACGCAGCATTTGGATTCAGTTGAGTGTCAGATTCCCCAGAAAACCAAACCTGTCCACTACCAGATACTTGATCAGTGTCAATTGTAATTGCCAAGAATGGTGCTCCATTATCCCCAATGTGCCAACTATTCGTGTTATTAAGCTTTACAAGGAAGTATAGATAATCTTGATCAGTAGTTACTCTGAATTCCGTTATATCAACGTGAGTATTTGCACCCCACTCAGTTCTTTGGTCACCAGCTGCGTCTTTCCAAATAAGTTCTTGCGAATTTATAACCCACAGATTCTCTGCTCCTTGAGCACTCACAAACTTCACTGCAGGCACTACATTAAAAAGCACTAAAATAACAATAGCTAAGGGTACACTCCTCCGCATCTTTATTCACCTCGGGTGATATTTGTTCACCCAAGTTGGTATATATGCATAAAATATTTATATATCTTTTCCACTATCACTCTTAGTGATAATGTTCATGGAGGTGTAAAAATGGAAAAAATCAACTTCATATTTGGCATTCACAACCATCAGCCTCTTGGAAACTTTGGCTGGGTTTTTGAAGAGGCTTATAACCACTCATATCGACCATTCATGGAGATTCTTGAAGAATTCCCAATGATGAAAGTAAATGCCCACTTTAGTGGCCCTCTTTTGGAGTGGATTGAGGAAAATAAACCAGATTATATTGATCTTTTAAAATCTCTTGTAAAAAACGGTCAGCTTGAAATAGTAGTTGCAGGATTTTACGAACCTGTGCTTGCAGCCATTCCAAAAGAAGATAGAATAGCCCAAATAGAATTGCTTAAAGAGTATGCAAGAAAACTTGGATATGAAGCAAAGGGAGTATGGCTTACCGAAAGAGTATGGCAACCAGAACTCGTGAAATCTCTTAAAGAAACAGGAATTGAATATGTGGTGGTTGATGACTACCACTTTATGAGTGCTGGACTAAGCAAGGAAGAGCTCTTCTGGCCGTATTATACTGAGGACGGAGGAGAAGTGATAGCAGTCTTTCCAATAGATGAAAAACTTAGATACCTGATTCCTTTCCGACCCGTAGAAAAAACCATTGAATACTTGGAAACCCTCGTAGACACCGATCCATCTAAAGTTGCAGTCTTCCATGATGATGGGGAGAAGTTTGGCGTCTGGCCTGGAACCTATGAATGGGTCTACGAGAAAGGATGGTTGAGAAACTTCTTTGATGCCATTACAAGCAATGAAAAGATTAATCTATTAACGTATACTGAGTATCTAAAGATGTTCACCCCCCGTGGGTTGGTTTATCTTCCAATAGCATCCTATTTTGAGATGAGTGAATGGAGTTTACCAGCCAAACAGGCAAAATTATTTGTAGAATTCGTCAAAGATCTGAAAAAAGAAGAAAAATTTGAAAAATACCGTGTCTTTGTAAGAGGAGGTATATGGAAGAATTTCTTCTTCAAATATCCAGAGAGTAACTTCATGCACAAAAGAATGCTTATGATAAGTAAAGCTGTTAGAAACAACCCAGAGGCAAGACGCTATATTCTAAGGGCCCAATGCAACGATGCATACTGGCACGGGATTTTTGGAGGGGTTTATCTTCCCCACTTAAGAAGAACTATATGGGAAAACATCATAAAAGCCCAAAGCTATCTAAGACCAGAAAATAGAGTCATTGATGTTGACTTTGATGGAAGAAAAGAAGTTATGCTTGAAAATGAAAACTTCATTGCCACAATAAAGCCTCATTATGGAGGAAGTATATTTGAGTTGAGCTCAAAAAGAAAAGCCGTGAACTACAACGATGTACTTCCAAGAAGATGGGAGCATTACCACGAAGTACCAAATGCAGCAACTCCAGAAGAAGAGAACAACGAAGGAGTGACAAGCATACACGAATTTGGGAAGGCAATTCCAGATGAAATAAAGCATGAACTGGCATATGACTGGCAACTCAGGGGTATTCTTCAGGATCATTTCATTGGAGTCAATGAAAGTTTAGACCGTTATAGACTCGTCAGATATCACGAGCTTGGAGATTTTGTTAACCAGACCTATGACTTTAAGATTAACGAAAACTCCGTGATGCTCTGGCGCAATGGGGGAATATACATAGAAAGAAAGATACCAGTAAGAATTGAGAAAAACATTGAACTCACCAAAGAAGGTTTTCTCGCCCACTACAGAGTCAGCTTAGAAACTCCGTATGAGGTACTCCTTGGAGTTGAACTAAACCTCGCAGTCCACAGCGTTATGGAAAAGCCAGAAGAATTTGAAACAAGTGAATTTGAAGTAAACGACCCATATGGAATCGGTAGAGCAAAAATAGAATTAGATAGAAAAGTCAAAGTGTGGAAGTTCCCAATAAAAACGCTTTCACAAAGTGAGGCTGGATGGGACTTTATACAACAAGGAGTGAGCTATACTCTGCTTTTCCCAATTGAAAAGGAGCTTGAGTTTGAGATAAAATTTAAAGAACTTTGATTTCAATTTGTTTCAATTCTTATGTCATTAATCTCATAACTGCTCTTGCCTCCCCATGCTCCACTTCCCCCTTCATTTATCATCCATTCATTAGGGTCAATTATGACTGTTTCAGGCTTGTTTTTGAGTTCAAATGTTAAAGTTGTGTTTTTATCAACAAATATTCTCTTCAAATAGCTTTTTCCTTGGTAATCAACAACCTTCACTTCCAATGGCATTTTAAATCCATTTGTTTCTACTATTTGGAGAGTTAAGAGATATACTCCCTCTTTTTTCTCTAAGATCGCATTAGAAACTTCAATATGTGGATAACCCGTTTTATAAAACCATTCACTAAAGAACCATTCCAAGCTTTGATTTGAAACCTCCTCAAAAATCCTCTGAATTTGCTTTAAAGTTGTCATAGTGTCTTGGACACAATTATTTAAATGACAATACTCCAGTAAATTCCTCATCCCTCTGAAGAATACTTCATCCCCCAAAACAAACTGCAAAGAACGAAAAACAAAAGCGTTTTTATAATACAAGGTTACCATATTCTCCCCAGTATTATCCTTAATTTCTGCGATTGGAATTGTATCAGTCGAACTCAAACACATTCTTTCAATATCGTCATATTTAGTCAAATTATTCTCATAAAGCAGATCCGCATAAGTGGCTATACCCTCATGTATTGGATAAATGTTAGCATAGAGACCAAACCAATTATGTGCAGTCTCATGGGCAATTAATGGAATATATAACTGAGTTGCTATTATTCCTCCATCTAATCCATGACCTCTGTATTTGCTCATTGGATGCTTAATCTGTATATAAAAGTATTGGGCCTTAGGATAAGGCATAAATACTTCAGAATAAAAACGTAAGATGCTTTTGATACTCTCTAAAACCCATTCACCTTCATTTGTAAGAGCTATCACTCTAATGGTCTTATTTCCAACTTTTATGCTCCCCTCATAAAAATTCCACTTTCCAAAAATTAAATAAAAATCATTTAAATTTTCTTTTTCAAAACTTCCATTATAGAGTAGAGGTCGGAATCTCCAGAATTCTGTCTCAGATGGCTGATCCAGTATAACAAGAGTATAATCTTTTGGGTAGTTAATGTCCACCTTAATTCTCTCTTCATTACCTTTTAAGTTATTCGAGATAGTAAAGTATCTTTTTGGGATATAAATATGCAGAGAATCCTGATTTAAGTGATGATCTAGATAACTTTTTGGCTTTTCACGAAAAGGATTATAACTCACTTTAAAATGGACTTCAACAGTTACATTTTTAGTTTTTGGGGTTATGTTGAGCAAGATCAGTCTGCTTTCTTTGTCTTTGAATGCTCTATATGTAACTGAGGCATTGTACACTATAATCCTATTAACCTGCTTGAAATCTTCAAAGAGTATTGAATATAAAGCAGGATATGTCAAGGGAAAGGTGACTCTTTCAATTCCTACAATCGATACACGTTCATCCTCTATGCTGATATTTAAGATATAATGATAAGAAGCATTGAGTGTAGAAAGCTTATTTTCTTGATAAAGTTCATCCAATTTTTCTTTTTCTATTTTTTGAAAAATTATCTCTTGAGTAATGTTTTCCATTATTAGAACACTTTTTGGATTTGTATTGTTCACAATAAGGGCACAGAAAAAAAGTGTTATGATGAGTATCATGGGCAAGAGCCTACTCTTTTTCATGACTACCACCAGGGATAAATTTTATTCTATATATTATTTTATGGAAATTTTTAAAATTTCACTAAAGAGCAAAAGCCCAAAAATCTAAATTTTAAAGTTTATAGGCTCATCCAAACGCCAGAATCTGCAAAAGGAACATTTTTCTCTCTGAGCCGGCATTCCACAAACTTCACAGGCATGCAGCTCGGCTTTTTCTAACTCCTGACCGAAGAGGGATTTTTTCCTTAGATAACCTTTCACAAAGTTTATCTTTGTTCCAGGCCTTTCCTCTTCCATTCGGTTCAAAATCTCCTTATATTCTATTGTTGTCGCACCTCTTGCATGGGGACATTCCTCAATAAGATATTCTATTCCCACTGCCAAAGCATATGCAACAACTTCTCTTTCTGTAACTTCATAAAGAGGTTTGACTTTTTTCACAAAAACTCCTTCACCTAGTAAGAGGGGACCTTGTTTGGCTAGATACTCCGTATTCCAGTTCATCAAGTTTGAGAAGATAAAACTCGCTTCATCATCCAAATTGTGACCGGTGGCTATTACGTCAAACCCGTTGTCATAAGCAAACTTATTAAAGATATACCTTTTTGTCAGTCCACAATATGAACATGTAGGCCTTCTTGTTCTGACTTCTCCAATACCAGCGCCTAAAATCTCTTTGACTCTGACTATATGCAAAGGAGCATCTATTAGTTCGCATTGTCTTTTTACATATTCTTCACTTTTCCTGGAGTATTCTCCTATGCCAAGATTTATATGGAGACACTCAATGTTGTAACCAAGTTTCTTGAGAATATAAGCAGTTACTGCTGAATCTTTACCGCCGCTGATAACCACGAGAATTCTCTCGCTAGGTTTGAGGAGTTTATATCTTTCAATAGTTCGTTTAACTTTTCTCTCAAAGTATTCGATAAAGTGATCAACACAAAGATACATTTTGGGATAGTGAATCTTTATGTAAGCCTTGTTCTCACAAAACTTACATCTCATGTTCTCACCAAAAGAAGAAAATAGAAACCAAATTTAAAGCTTGCTCCTATTCTTCCAAACTTTCAACAGCCTTTTTCCAGTTACCTGATTTTTTGAAGTCTCGTTCTCTGTAAAGTCCTTCTTTAATTAGTATTCCTCTAGCTGCTAAAAGACCAGTTGCAGCGGCGTTTACTATATCCCTTGAAAGTCCTGCGCCATCTCCAGCCACAAAAATATTCTCCATGTTCGTTTCAAGCAGATCATTAACTTCCACTCTCATAGCATAATATTTAATTTCGGGAGCATAGAGAAGCGTATGGTCACTGGCAACACCTGGAATTACTTTGTCAAGCTTTTCAAGTCCTTCGATTATATTTGTAACAACTCTATGAGGCAAGGCCATTGCTATATCTCCTGGAGTAACATGTTTCAAAGTGGGTTCAACATCACTCTTCTTAATCCTACTCCATGTGCTTCTCCTTCCTCGCCTTAAATCCCCTAATCTCTGCAGTATTGGTTTTCCTCCTCCAATAGTCGTTGCTAACTGGGCTATACTCTTTCCATATGCTGTCGTATCTTCTACTGGTTCTGTAAGTTCAATTCTCGTAAGAAAAGCAAAATTTGTATTGTTACTCTTTTTGTCCCTCATTGAATGTCCATTTACTCCCACATAGCTATCGTATTTCTCTTCAACGACAAAACCGTTTGGATTGGTACAGAATGTCCTCACGAAATCATCATAAGTCTCAGTGTATATGTGGAACTTGGGATCATGGTTTATTTTTGTTATTGGATCCATTATTATGGCTGGTACCTCAACTCTAACGCCTACGTCAATAGGTCCATGTCTCGAGTGCAGGCCAATCTTTTGAGCAACTTCTTGAAACCATTCCGCTCCTCCCCTTCCCGGGGCAACTATTATGTAACGCGTTTTTATTGTAAACGTATCCTTTCCTTTCCTAGCAATAACTTCTCCCTCTCTAAATTCTTCCACTTTTGTCCACAAGAGGAACTTAACTCCTTTATTCTCTAAGTGCTCCTTTATGCTCTTTATAACTCCTTTAGTATGATCCGAACCTATGTGGCGCTGGATTATTGGAATAAATTTCACTCCAGCTTGAGCAGCTCTCCGCTCCCACATCTGTATTTCGTCTTCGTCGCCTTTGTAGACTCCTCTAGGAGCACCATGTTTCAAGAGAATCTGATCTACTTCCCAAACAAGCTGCCAAGAGTACATCTCATCCCTTGTAAACTCTGTTAAATCTCCTCCAATATCTGGTCTTAAGTTTATAGTCCCGTCACTAAGTCCTCCTGCTCCTCCCACACCACTCATGATATGGCACGGTTTGCACTCAATACAATAGCCAAGTTCATCCATTGGACATATCCGATTTTCAATGTCTCCTCCCTCGTCAATTACTGCAATCTTCAGGTCACTCTTTTCTGAAAGCTCATAGGCCGAAAAAAGACCTGCTGGCCCAGCACCAATTATGACAACATCAAACTTTTCTTCAAAATTCATATTTCCCTTGTCTATGTTTGTAGTCACCGTTCTTATAAACTTTTTGCTTGTTACAAGACTAATCTCTTATGCTTTTCCCTAAGTTTTTGCCTTAAAAATGTATATTTTTAGGACCCATAATAGAGAGTTTGCTCAAGAAGAGAAAATTTTAAGTTGAGAAGAGAGAAAAACTATAGGGGATAAATGTGGAAGACGCCTCCCTTTCAAACAAACCTAAAGAAGCTAAAAATAAAAAAATAGCAATAATAATAGGCAAAAAGAGACATTTACAACTTCAGAGAAAAGAGGAACTAAGCCACAACCTTCGATATATTTCAAAAGTTCCCGTAAAAATTGTTATGGATAAAGATTTTCTAACAGTTCATCCCCAAGATTCACTTACTGTTTTGATAGGAAAGTTCACAAGCGAGGAAACTTCTGCAATAGTTGTAGACGATGAAGGGAAGCTGTTAGGATTTATCACGATGAAAGATCTTCTTCAATTCTTCACAACCCCTAGAAGGTACTCTGTTGTGGGGTTGGGATTGCTAAAAAAGTACACAATAACCCGGGCCTCTAGAGTAGAAGATATAATGGTGACAAAGCCAATAACAATTCATGTGGATGATAATCTCGGACATGCGATCAAGCTCATGGTAGAAACGGGAAAACATCATCTTCCGGTTGTAGATAGTGAAAAAAAGGTCCATGGGTTGTTGGAGGTCAAAGACATAATTCGGCTTATTAGACTTGTTGCCCTTTAATCAGCAGGAGATGAAAGTATGGATGTATTCCTTGAACTTGCAGTGATCCTGATAGTGGCCAAACTATTTGGTTATATTGCTACAAAAGTAAAAATGCCTGGAGCTCTTGGGCAACTTATTGGAGGAATGCTTATTGGCCCTTCCATTCTCAGTATAGTAAGCTATTCTGAAGGGGTTCATTTAATAAGTGAAATGGGAATAGTTTTGTTACTTTTCCTTGCTGGCCTTGAAACAGATGTTGAAGAATTCAAGAGCGTTGGACTACCCGCTTTTCTGGTGGCTATAGGAGGAGTAACAGTACCCTTCGCGCTAGGATACTTTGTTTCTGAGGGGTTTGGATATGAAAAGATGGAGGCATTATTCCTAGCAGGTATCTTAACAGCCACCAGTGTTGGACTAACTGCAAGTATTTTGATGGAAATGAAAAGAGTCCGAACAAAAGAAGGAACAGCAATTTTAGCTGCTGCAGTTGTTGATGATGTATTAGGAATTATAGTGCTTACCACATTGATAGCCATGCATAGAAAAGGACATGTATATGTAGAGGATCTTGGAATATTAATTGGAGAAATAATTCTATTTTTCATAATAAGCTGGCTTGTTGGAAAACCTGTTATCAAAGAAATTTTAATGCTTTCAGAGAAAATTGACTTGCCAGAGACCTTAACAGCATTCGCTCTCGCTTTAACACTCATCTTCGCCTATATAGCTGAACAGTTCAAAATAGCAGGAATAACGGGGGCTTATTTAGCAGGAGTTTTAATAGCCCAAACAGATGAAGCAAAGAGAATAACTGACAGAATAATAACCCTTTCATACTCCCTGTTTGTCCCTGTTTTCCTCGTTGGGATTGGAGTTAACACTGATCTGAGTATCCTCTTACATGCAGGATCCTTCGCAATAGTTTACTCAATAATAGCAGTCACGGGGAAGATATTAGGCTGTGGTGTTGGAGCCTTAGCAGCTAGATTTAGTCCAAAAGACGCCCTTAAAGTGGGTGTAGGAATGGTTCCCAGAATGGAGGTTGCTTTAATTATGGCCAATGTTGCACTAACAGAGGGAGTATTTGACAAAGGTATCTTTTCAATCCCGGTTACAATGGTAATAATTACCACATTCGTTACACCACCCCTCCTAAAATGGGCCTTCTCGAGGGATTAGTATGGAGACAATACTTGTGATTGCCCTAATGCTTGCAGTGGCCAAACTTCTTGGGTGGGTATTTGAAAAAATCGGCCAACCCGTAGTCCTCGGACAAATTTTAGGTGGATTACTCATAGGGATTTTTGCAGAAAGTAATGAGATAATTAGAGAGTTCTCTAACCTTGGAGTTCTCCTGCTATTATTCCTAGCAGGAATTGAAAGCGACCTTACCGAGTTTAAGCGAGTTGGAAAGCCGAGTGTCCTCGTCGCTGGAATAGGGGTAGCATTCGCCTTTATGCTTGGATTTTTAGTTGCATATCCATTTGTAGAGTTCCACGAAGCTCTCCTTTATGGTGCAATAATGACCCCAACAAGTGTCAGTATAACCGTGAAAGTCCTAATGGAACTTAGGAAACTTAGAACTAGAGAAGGTACAACTATTTTGGCTGCTGCAGTTGTTGATGACGTATTAGGAATACTTGTCCTAACTGTAATAATATCTCTCCTCCGTGAGGGGACTATCGATTATAAAACTATCCTCGAGATTATTATTGAGGTTAGTGGATTCCTAGCAGTTTTTCTGTATTTTGGCCCAGTTTTTGCAGAAAAGGCTTTTAGAAGAATTTCCCGCATAGACTTGCCTGAATCTACGACTGCATTTGCAATAGTATTTCTAATAATTTTTGCTTACATGGCCGAACATCTAAACCTAGCCTCTATTCTAGGAGCGTATTTAGTAGGACTAACGATTGGGCAGACAAACTATCGGAAGCAAGTCGAAGATCATGTAAGCATTCTTGGTTACTCTCTGTTTATCCCCCTTTTCTTTGTAGAAGTGGGAATGAGAATTGAACTCAGTTATATTTTACATGCTAGCCTTTTCGCGATTTTATACACTATTGCCGCAATAATGAGTAAAGTCGTTGGCTGTGGAGCTGGGGCATATCTAGCAGGTTTTGATTTCAGTGCCTCCCTAAGAATTGGAGTTGGAATGATCCCTAGACTTGGTGTTGAGCTTGCAATGCTTACAATAGCCCTAGCAAGTGGTGTCATTGGTACAGACGCCCTAACAATAGCTATATTCATGGTATTCGTGACTACGATTTTAACACCTCCCCTACTAAAATGGGTCTACTATTCAAAAGCCCCTTCTATCAAAACAGTTAAGACGTCAGAAAAATGAAATAAAACTCTTATTAACAGAGACTCTTCTTCAACTCTTTTGAAAGAAAATTATTTATATTTGAAGAAACCATAAAAATTGTGAATGTAATATGAAAAGATTTTAGGTGTGGTATATATGGTCTATGTAATCGTCAGGGAGGAGATAGTCAATGGGAAACTCAAAAAACTCACTCTTCTAATCGGGGATAAAGAACAGTTGAATAATTTCATTTACGAAGAATTAAACAAATTTTATAAAGAAGGAGGGAGTTTTTCAAAGAGAAAAGAAACTGAAGACAGACTTTATGAAGTTTGGGAGCTACGCAAGTCTACTGGAGAAATCATCGAACTAAGATTCTATGTGTTTGGGAACGAAGATACAGATGTCATTGAAATGGTGAGCTAATCCCTCCAACTTACCTATTTCTCCAGAATAGAAAAAGTCTATGGTGCGGTGGCCGGGATTCGAACCCGGGTCACCGGCTTGGGAGGCCGGTGTCCTAGACCAGGCTAGACTACCACCGCTCAACGAAGAATAATACAAAAAAGGTTTAAAAGCTTTACTTTAGGCGCTCCAAGATTATGGAAGGACAAACTTTTGTAACTCCGTCAATTTTTCCTATTTTATTTGACATTATATCTGCTAAATCTTCTCCATCTTTTGCCCATATTTCTGCCATGATCATGTGGTCCCCACTTGAGAGGTACAATTCCCTAACAAACTCAAATGCTTTCAGTTTTTCAGCAACTTCAAAAAGCTTTTCCGGTTTTGTATCAACGCCAGTAAGACTTATCAAATTATAACCGAGTTTTTGTGGATCCACTTTAATACTATACTGACGTATGACCCCCTTTTCTTCTAATGCCCGTACTCTCTTCCTGACTGCTGTTTCACTTATACCCAGGGTCTTTGCTATTTCTGTGAAAGGCATCCTTGCATCTTTTGTCAACATTTCAATTATGACCTTATCTCGTTCGTCTAACATAAACCCACCTCACCGTTGTTTTATCAAACAGGTATATTAACTTTTTGAACCCTATATTTTGCTTTTCAAATTTAGTTTTGCAATAATTTCAACATGGGGAGTATGAGGGAACATATCAAGGGCCACTATTCGCTCAATGAGATAACTCCCTTTAAGCTTTTCCAAGTTTTCAGAGAAGGTTTTTGGGTTACATGAGACATAAACTAGTGTCTCAGGAAGATCCCTTAGCAGTTTCTTTATGAGCTTTGGATGAAGACCCGCTCTAGGGGGATCCACAATAACAGTATCATAAACTCTTAGATTCCTCACATCTTTGTCAACGCCTACCCTAAATTCAGCATTCACATTGTTTATTTTAACATTTCTATTGGCCATTTCTACGGCAAACGGATTCACTTCAATCCCTTCTACTTGAAAGCCCCTCTTTGCTAAATAAACTCCAAAGGTTCCGACTCCAGAGTAGAGATCAAGAACTCTCTCCCCCTCTACAAATTCACTGACCTTTTTTACAAGATTAACAGCTTGATATGAATTTGTTTGGAAAAATGAATTTGGATGGATAAAATATGTAACATCATCAAGCTTCTCCCTAATAAACTCCTCTCCCCAAAAGTTTCTTGGTTCTCCATAGGACACATCACTTTTAGTATTGTTGACACTCCAATAAAGAGAAGTCACAAAATCAAAGTATTCAAAAATTCTTTCAGGAAGCTCCCCTTCAGCGGTTACCAAGTTTATCATAAACTCTCCAGTGAATTTGCCCTCTCGTAATACAATATACCTTAGAAAGCCCGTATTTTTCTTCAGATCCCATCGTGCCAATTTATAGTCTTCAATGAGTTCTCTTAGGGATTTTAGAGCTTTTTTACTTTTACTCCCAAACACATCGCACTTCTCTATATCAACAACATTCCACCAAGTACCTCTTTTTCTAAACCCAATACCTCTGGTTGTTATTGCAATATCAATCCTGTTCCTATATCCATATATCTTAGGAGATGGAATCACATCAACTTGAATCTGTAAAAGCTCGAATAATTTCTGTTCTTTAAACTCTATTTGCTCTTTATAAGGAAGATGTTGTAACAAACAACCTCCACAAATCCCAAAGTATTCACACTTCGGTTCAATCCTAGAAGAAGACATCTCAACTATCTCGTAATCATGGGCTACAAGTTTTCTTTTTTCCCTATGCCACTTCCTGATATCAACTATATCCCCTGGAGCAGTGAAAGGCACTAGTATCTTCTTCTCTCCAACCTCAGTTTCCCCAAATCCCTCAGGACTTAGCTTTTTTATCTCCACTCGCATGTGTCAAAGTTTAAAATATTCCTATAAAAATGTGCCGTCTAAAAAAGAGAATAATTTCCCCCCTAACTTGTCAAAATGTCAACACCATGGCAAGAAATCTTTATTAGAAACAAAAACAATATATTATTTGGTGTCTTCAGAATGGTTGTCAAAAAAGACATTATTTACAAACTATTAGTGACAAAAAAGAAGGCGACTTCTTTACAAAAGTTGAGTGAAGAACTGGAGACCCCAATGCCATGGCTTCTCCATACATTAAAAAGTCTGGAATCAGAGGGGCTTGTTGAAATATTCTATGGAAACGAAAAAGCTGCAATAATGATTAAAGCAAAAACTCTTGAAGATTATTTTTAGTCCCTTATTTACTTCACTTTTCTCTATATTTAAAGAGCTCCCCAACTGTTACCAAGGGAATTAACGTATAACCTTCTTTTTCCAGAGATTGCTTGGCACCCTCCTCCCGATCAACAACCACAATGATAGCCACTATATTCGCACCCGCCCTCTCCAAAATCTTAGCTGCTCTAAGTACACTACCTCCCGTTGTTGTAACATCCTCTACAAGAAGGACTCTATCCCCTCTTTTTACCTCTCCTTCAACTTGTTTTCCCGTTCCATAATCCTTCTTCTTTTTACGTACTATTAAAAGAGGCTTATCAGCTATTAAAGCTAATGAAACTGCAATGGGGACTGCCCCAAGCTCTGGACCTGCTACTTTATCATACTCAAGACTAAAGCTCTCTGCTTTAGCTTTTATAAGAGAAGCAATTATCTTTAAGGCCTGAGGATTTGTTATAAGTTTTTTAATATTAATATAATAGTTGCTTTGTTTTCCTGAGCTAAGAACAAAGTTTCCAAATTCAATAGCACCCTCTTTGAAGATCAGCTCAATCAAACGGTCCTTTTCTTTTGACATTTCCATGTAAACCACCCCTACATTTCCAAAAATATGTTAACAAAAAATTTATAAATCTTTGGGAACTTAATTTGGTCGGGCTTTATGCGATTCCAAGATGTGATTAGTATAAACGATTTTGAAAAAGACGATATTGAATATGTGTTAAAAACTGCAGAATTGCTTGAAAGAGAACTTAAAGAAAAAGGGACACTCCAATACGCAAAAGGTAAGGTTTTGGCAACTCTCTTTTTTGAGCCATCTACAAGAACTAGATTAAGCTTTGAGAGTGCAATGCATAGACTTGGAGGTTCAGTTATTGGCTTTGCTGAGGCTTCAGCCACCAGTGTTAAGAAAGGAGAAAGCCTCATGGACACTATAAGAACTGTAGAGAACTACGCAGATGTAATAGTTATACGACATCCAAGAGAAGGGGCTGCAAGATTGGCTGCAGAAGTTGCAAAAATCCCAGTCATAAATGCTGGAGACGGGGCAAATCAGCACCCCACTCAGACTCTTTTAGACCTCTATACCATTAAAAAAGAATTTGGGAAAATCGATGGACTTAAGATAGCTCTTTTAGGGGATCTCAAGTATGGAAGAACTGTGCACAGCCTCGCAAAAGCACTTTCTTACTATAACGTTAAGCTTTACTTTGTGGCTCCTCCAGGGCTGGAAATGCCTAGACATATCGTGGAAGAGATCTCAGATAAAGTGGACATAGTGGAGACTAGCAGCCTGGAGAGTGTTATTCCTGAAATTGATGTACTGTACGCTACAAGAATTCAAAAGGAAAGATTTCCAGATCCAGCAGAGTACAACAAAATCAAAGGATCTTACAGAGTTGATATAAAGATCCTAGAAGGAGCAAAAGAAACTCTCAAGATCATGCATCCTCTACCAAGAGTCGATGAGATATCCTACGAAGTAGATAAAACACGTTACTCCGCGTATTTCAGACAGGTTTGGAGTGGAGTTCCTGTCAGAATGGCTCTTCTAGGGATAGTCCTGGGGGTGATAGAATGAAAGAACTTAAAGTCTCAGCAATCCATAAGGGAACAGTCATAGACCACATACCATCAGGGAAGGGACTAAAGGTCCTTGAAATCCTTAATCTACCAGAAGACAGCACAATCCTCATCGCTGTCAATGTCAGAAGTGAAAAGCTTGGAAAAAAGGACATAATAAAAGTAGAAGGGAAAATTCTGAGTAAGGATGAGGTAAATAAAATAGCTCTTATAGCACCTACTGCTACAGTAAACATCATCGATAAATGGGAAGTCGTCGAGAAGAAAAATGTGGAAGTACCAGATGAAATAATTGGCATCATCAAATGTGCAAATCCAAACTGTATAACCCACTATGAAAAAGTAAAACCAAAGTTCAAAGTGATTTCAAAGAAACCACTCAAGTTAAAGTGTCACTACTGTGAGAGAACTATGGAAGAAGAGATCATAGCTAAAAACCTCTTGTGAGGATTAAACATGATAATTAAAGGCGAGATACTATCTCACAGCTATCAAGGAAAAGGATACATTGTAATAAAAAATGGAATAATCAAAAAAGTCCAGCAAGATAAGCCTAAAGAAAAAGGAGAATTTATAGATGCAGGAGACAAACTCGTGATCCCTGGCCTAATAGACATGCATGCTCATTTCAGAGAACCAGGTTATGAACATAGGGAGACTATAGAAAGTGGCTCAAAAGCTGCTGTCCATGGAGGAGTTACTACTGTGGCGATAATGCCAAACACAAGTCCTCCACTAGATAGTATTGAAACCATTGAATATGTAAAAAAACGAGCCCAACAAGTGGGACTTATCGATATTCTCCCAGTAGGAGCAATAACAAAAAAGAGATATGGAAAAGATCTTGTAGATTTTGAAACCCTAGCTCCACACGTAGTTGCATTTAGCGATGATGGAACAACTCCTCAAAGTTTTAAAGTGTTTCTCAAGGCAGCACAGCTTGCAAGAGTCGTAGGAAAGCCAATTGCTGACCATGCAGAGATAACAGAATTATCCGGGGGAAGTATAAGGGAGGGTAAATTTTCAAAGGCTTACGGAATAAGTGGAATCCCAGATATTGCTGAATCAATAGCTGTTGCAAGGGATGTTGAGATTGCCCGTTATACTGGAGCTCACATCCACGTCCAACACTTATCTACAAGTGCTTCTGTCAAAATTCTAAGAGACGCGAAGAAAAGAGGAGTGCCAGTAACAGCCGAGGTAACTCATCACCATCTACTTTTTACTGATGAGGATTTAAGAGACCGATCTCCTTTTAAAAAAATTAATCCTCCACTTCCAAGAAAAGAAGATCAAGAAGAGCTTATAAAGGGCCTCTTAGATGGTACAATCGATATAATAGTTACTGATCACGCACCTTATTCAAAAGAAGAAAAATCTACAAATATAGAAGAGGCTCCATTTGGAATAAGTGGTATCGAGACCCTCCTTTCTTCACTTTTCATTATAGCCGAGAAATACGAAATACCCTTTAAGGTTCTTTTGGAGAAAGTTACTTGGAAACCAGCTCAACTTTTTGACTTGGGTCTTAAAGGAGATATTATCCCCGGATATTCCGGAGATATTGTGATACTCGATCCAAGCAAAACATGGAGGGTTAATGAAGAGAATCTCTTTTCAAAAGGTAAAAATACACCATTTTTAAACAAAACTCTTCCGGGAGTTATTGAATTAACGATTAAAAATGGCAAAATTGTGTACAGGAGGGATAGTATTGATTGAAGCTGAACTTAAGAAAAAGAGAATAAGTGGCGACTATGGATTTTTTATTTTCAAGCTTCAGGAAGAGATAGAAAACCCAGATGCAGGGCAATTTGTAATGCTTAAGGCCCCAGACGAGCCAATTTTAGCAAAACCATTCTCCATATACTCATATAAGAATAGAGAACTCGTATTGTTTATAAAGCGCGTTGGGAGACTAACGGGGAGAATATTCTCAAGTCCTATTGGAGAAATTTTCTATGTAAGAGGACCTCATGGAAATCCCTACGTTAGCTCAATAGATTTAACGAAACGATACATTCTAGTTGGAGGGGGAAGTGGGATTTCCCCATTAAACTTCTTTTCTGAACTCCATCCAGAGTTAACATATACAAAATTATATGGATTCAAAGAAGGACATATAAGAAAACTCTTTAATGAAAATGAACAGAAACATCTCGTAATAGAGGAAGAAACCGGACATACCGTTGTAGATGTTCTTAACGAGCTAACTTCAGAAGAAGTTGGAATAATAGCCTGTGGTCCTATTCCAATGCTAAAAAACTTGCCTAAAAATGCGTATGTATCTCTTGAAGCTGTAATGGGATGTGGGGTTGGAACGTGCAAAAGCTGTGCCGTGAAGACTATAGAGGGTGTGAAGCTCGTCTGCAAAGATGGCCCCTTATTCAAAAAGGAGGAGATAACATGGGAGTGGATTTAAGCATTGAAGTATTCGGAATACAGTTTAAAAACCCAATAGTGCTGGCCTCTGGGCCTGCAGGGTTTGGTTTTGAGCTCCAACCGTACTTAGACTTCTCAAAAATTGGTGCAATAACCCTAAAAACAATTACAGTGAAAGCTAGAGAGGGAAACCCACCTCCACGACTCGTAGATGCGTATGGAGGGGTCATAAACTCCATAGGGCTCCAAAACCCAGGTATTAAAGGATTTATCACAGATATCGTGCCCGAGCTTAATAAGCTTAATACCATAAAGATCGGTAGTATAGCCGGCTTCAATCTTGAGGAGTGGCAACTTCTGGTAGAAGAGATGGACAAGATAAAAGAAATACCACTCATCGAACTTAATCTCTCCTGTCCTAATATCAAGGGAAAAAGACGTTGGGCAGAAGACGTGAAACTTACACAAGAAGTTGTGAAAACTGCTAGAGAGTTAACAAATAAGCCAATAATAGTCAAACTTGCTCCAGATGTCACAGATATAATAGAGATTGCAAAAGCAGCTGCAGAGGCAGGAGCGGATGGACTAACTATTGGAAATGGTATTCAAGGCATGAGAATAAATGTTGAAACTGGCTTACCAGTACTCAAACTCAAAACAGGAGGCCTAGGTGGGCCAGCTATAAAACCAATAACCCTTGCAAGAGTATTTAAAACGAGTGAGGTATTGGATATACCAATAATAGGTATAGGCGGAATCATGAACTGGCAGGATGCTCTCGAATATGCTATGGCAGGAGCATCGCTTTTAGGAATAGGAACGGCTGTAATGGTGGATCCAAAGAGCCCTACAACAATCTTAAGTGGAATTGAAGCATTCCTCAAGCGGAAAAAGATAGAAAGATTTAGGGACATAATTGGAATAGCCCACAGAGGTGGATTCAGTGTTTCTTGAGAAATACAGAAAAGCTAGAGATAAGAACAATTCCATCCTTGTAGTAGGTTTGGATAGTGACATAGACAGGATCCCCAAAAAATTCAGGAATATTACAGAATTCAATGAGCATGTGATAAAAGAAACTGCAGATCTCGTATGTGCATACAAAATAAACATTGCCTTCTATGAAAAACTTGGTTGGAGAGGGTACAAAGCCTTAGAAGAAACAGTAGAGCTAATAAAACAAGATACAAAAGTTCCAATAATTCTGGACGCCAAACGGGGAGACATAGGAAATACTGCAAAAGCCTATGCAGAGGCTTATTTCGACAAACTAAAAGTAGACTCTGTAACTGTAAACCCCTACATGGGACGAGATGCCATAATTCCATTTTTAGAAAAAGGACATGTGTTCATCCTTCTCTTAACTAGTAATGAGTCTGCACATGAGCTCGAAATATCTGTATATCCAAGAGTGCTTGAACTTTCAAAAGAGCTTGAACGCATCTACCCCAAAAAAGTGGGAATTGTTGTTGGAGCTACAAAAGAGGATTACATAAAAAAAGTTTCCCAAGAAAGTGAGACTCTTCCATGGTTAATTCCCGGAATTGGAACACAGGGAGGAAATCCAAAAATCCTTGAAGAACTAAAGGGGAGAGATATCTTAGTAAACGTGTCAAGAGCAATAATATTTGCAGAAAATGTTAGAAACACCGCAGAAAAATTCAGAGAGATTCTAAACAAATACTACTTAGGATAATAATCCTCCAAATATCCAAACTTTTTCAAAATATGCAGAATACCCTCTGCTCCCCCTTCTCCATAAGATTTATTTGTGACATAATCCGCTTTCTTTTTAAGACTCTCTGGAGCCTGAGCCACTGCAACTTTATACCCTACAACTCTGAAAGCATCAAGATCATTTTCTCCATCACCAATATGTGCCACTTCTTTTGGAGTTATGCCCAAACTTTGACATGCTTTCTTTATCCCCTCTCCTTTGTTTACATGTGGCTGTTTTATATGAATAGCATATCCACTGTCCACAGCTATGAGATCCAAATTCAAGTCCTCTATAATGGCCCTAACGACTTCTACAGGTACCGTTCTCTTTATTACAAGACCTGCTCGTCTTTCTCCATATTTCATCGTATCACTCATTTCAGCATTAGGATAACGTTTTTTCAGTTCACTCCACAAAATCATTGAATCGCCCATGTCACCAAGAAAAATACGATTATTTTTCCTGTCCCCTATCACTCCCCCATCTTCAGCAATAAATGGGCCAGTAGTACCAATTAAGACGCTCGTAGCATAAGCAAAGCATGCACTATTCCCAGTGACAAGCATAACAGGTACTCCAAGAGTCTCTGCTAGTCTTATGGCTTCAACAGCTTTTTCATGTAATCTCCTATTTGGGTATGTTATCGTCCCATCTATATCTACCGAGATTGCCTTAATCATGATATCTCCTCCTAATGATCTTTCATTATCTCTCTCATAACACTTGTAGCATAAACCCCTTTGGGAAGGAAAAATCTAAATATTAACCCTTGCTCGAAGGCCCTATACTTAAATTCTTTTGGTTTGATTAGAAGCTCTCTCCTACCACCAGCCTCTGCGAGAATTGAGAGCTGTTTCATTTTAAATTCATCCATGCTTATTCCCTCCTCTTCCAAGATTTCCCTTTCTATTTTACCCATCTGGCCCTCGGCAAGTCTTGAGGCAAAACCGAAAATTGGTCCAGTTACCATAGCCTCTCCTCGCCTAATCCTCTCATTAACGAATCCTAATGACCTCTTTGTAACCTTAAAGGTCTTACTCCGAAGTGGAAGGCCTTTTTTCACTTGACAGACTATATCACCCACAAGAGCCTCATTAAGGGGTAATTCCTCTTCTATTCTACGGGATAACACTTTATTGAACAAATAGGACTGATAAGAATGAATGAATATCCGCACTATAGGTCTTGGAAGAACTGCAAAGGCTTTTTTCCAGCTTTTGGTTTCTCTATACCTGTAAAGCATTGCCCTTTCATACCGGAGAAAATTAGGAAACTCTTCCAAAGCTTTTTCTACATTCTTAGTTTCTAAAAAATTCTTCCTAGCTTCATCACCCATCATGTCTCCAGTATACTCGCCCAAAAACTTTAAAGCCGCCTCTTCAAAGTTCCCTTTTAGTAAAAGCTTCCCAACTTCATGATTGATAACTCTTCTCTCTCCAAAACGCTGATAACCAAAGTAATTCGGGAACCCTCCCTTAGACCTCAATTCCTTTAGAATCTCACGTGTTCTATTTAGTCCTTTGATAGGATCGACATCCCTAACAATTATTTGAAAATGATTCCCAAGGAGCATGCCAAGCTTTAGAGGTTTTCCAAATCCTACAAACTTTAGAGAAATGTCTTGTATATCTAAGGCATCAACACGCTCTTTAACCTCTTCTAGGTTTTCTGTACAAATACTAATATACTGATATGTCACAGCGTGTCTGTCTTTAGTCCCAGCGAATCCAATAGTTTTATAATCAACGCCACTGCGTTTGGCAATTTCCTTTACAGCTGCCATTGTTTCCCAATTCCGCTTTTTCATGATGTAGATCAAACATTTGTTCCCTCTATGCACGGCCTTTGGAATAACTTCTTTAACTACAAAATCCTCTGGTCGAGACTTGATTCTTCCACCGATACCTGCCAATTGACTTAAATATTTGAATTGAGCAAAGAATTCTCTATAGTCCATTTTCTCCCACTCACACAAGCTTTAAATCTCCAGTGACTTTATTAACTAGTTCTTCAGGGCCAGGGCCAATTGCCAAGCACGTTATCGTGCCTGGAGGGATTTCTGTTAATCCTGCATCTCTTATTAGAGCTGTCGGAAGCCCAAATTTCTCAGCTTCAGCTTTTAGTTTAAATAGATCACTCTCACTATCTACCTTTACTACGACCTTTTTCTGGCCCTCTTGGAACCATGGTTTAAACCACTCTGGTTTCTCTTTATACGCTTTAAAGGCTGCTGTGACTGCTCCATGAGCTACTTGGACTGCTAACTTTCCCTTACTGAGTTTTAAGTCGTTCCTAACTACTACGACTTGCTTATACTTGAACATTTCACATCCCAAGAGAACCAAATAAAAAGGAGTATATAAAAGTTAAGAAAAGACTTCAAAGTTGTTCTTCTTTACTCTGAATTTCTTCAGTTTTTTGAGCTTCCTCTTTCTTTGGAATTCCTCCAGGTCTCCTCTTCTTTCTTCCAAGTTCTTTGAGAGCTTTATCATATTTTGACTTTAGGTCCACATAATTGTATCCTAGAACCGCTGAAACTATAATGAAGAGAACTGTAAGAATTGGCCACCAGCTGATACCCTTTTCGGGTAAGTATGCAAGAGTGATATTTTGGAGAGCTTCTGCCAGCGTGACCTTACTATCATTATCCAATTCAGCGAGAGTGCTGTTCACATAGGATGGAAGTTCATCTGGAGCTGGATAAACCTTTACTTCCTTAATCTCAATTGCTGGTGGGAGGGAGTTCACTACAACTAGATTTCCAAAGCTCTCCTCGTGCCAATTTCCTAGAGGGTCTTGATAAACTAGTTTCGCATTTATTATGGCATTATCTGCTTTTAGTATTGCATAATCACTTTCAAGAGTCTTTGTTTCACCAGCTTTAATATCACCAACGTATAGTTTTATCTCTCCATCCATACTATCAGGAAGCTCTAGTTGCAGGGTTGCATTCTTGATAAACTCATACTTCGGGTCTTTACCTTCTGCAGAGATTGTGAATTTTAATTTGACGGTTTTCTCTTGGGTATGGACATAGGTGCTCCATGTACCGTTGAAGGCCTCTCCTGTTACAGAAAGCTTTGGAAGAGCATAAACGGTTATCTGAATTGGTTTTCCAGAGTCCTCTTCTTTTTCAGCACCTCTTTCATCGTGATATTTGACAACTACTGGACCAAGACTATATTTACCAACTTGGGTTGGTTTTAAGACATAAACTAAAACAGGCATTTTAGTGAAAGGTGGCAACGTACTAAGAGTCCAAGTTCCAATTTCACTCCCTAATTCAAATCCAGTAGGTATTGAGGCAGCCACATTAACATTATCTGCCCTTCCACGTCCACTGTTCTCAACATCTATGAACACCAAAAGTTCATCCTCATCCAATAACAATTCTGTTGAAGAGGTGCTTATGGCAACATGTATTTCAGGATCTCTGATAATTGGGGTTGTCTCAGCCCCTTTTGGTGCGTAAATTCTCACATATGCTCGTTTATACTCACTTTCATAACTGAGTACTTCCAAAGCCAATGGTGCTTCAGACATTATGTACCCTGTACCTCTCCTAACTTCAAAGGTTTTGATAAGATTATTCTCTTCATCAAAGACAGAAAAGCTAGAGTAATATCCGACTGTATTAAGCTTTACTGTGTAACTAGTCTCATTAAGAGTTATTGTGAGATTTTCCCCTTCGTACATGATGTCATTATAAACAAGTTCAGTCGGCTCTGCACTTGGGGCACTGGGCGTAGTACCACCAGTCTCCCCTTCACCCAATTGGAAAACTGTAGTTGGATATTTTGGAAGATACACATCAAAAACTGCATAACTGGTAGTTGCGTTTTTGAGGTAAAGATATAGGTACGGAGAGTATTGGAAATCACCATTTAGCTTGTAAGCGACACCATAATGGTCTCCCTCAAAAATAGTTTGAGTTACAGTTTCATAAGGCAATTTAATTTGGACATCTACCTTATTGTCATAAGTGTTGGTCACTTTTATTTTTATAGCCGGAATTACTACATCATTGAACTTATAAGGCAGAGAGTACTCCCCATTTTTGGTAATATTTACATCCCCTTGGACTAACTCTAGATCCGATTCTAAGGATATCAAAATTTTTTGATTGCTTGCCAATATCCACGAAACCCTGACATAAAATATTGGATTTTGAGCATCAGGTACTGGAAGAGAGTACCCAGTGGGGAGCACTTTACTCGTGACAGGACTTCCATCTTTAGCATAAACCTTTATTAGTGCTTGAGTCCACGCCTGATCTACATCTGCAAATTGAATCTTATAATCACCAAAAGTCACTGATTCTCCCAAACCGAGCATTACTTGATCAATGCTAGCTTTTCCAACACTAGCTGATTCCACATAAGGCACAAGTGAAAAAATCAGCAACCCCATCATAATCAGAGGCAATTTTTTCATCTTTTTCTCCTCCACCAACTTGTTTCCTAAATTCATAAAAAGGTAAAAGAATATAAAGCTCTTATGGTTCCAACCTTTTTCTGTCCCTTGGGAATAGTATGACTTCTCGGATATTGCCCAAGTCAAGCATTTGCTTGACCAATCTCTCAGCACCGAGACCAAAACCTCCATGCGGCGGCATGCCATAACGGAATGCTTTTAAGTAGAAATCAAAGCTCTCTACGTTCAGTCCTTTTTCTGCTATTTGAGCCTTTAGTTTCTCATATCTGTGTTCTCTCTGACCGCCAGAGGTTATCTCTATTCCCCTATACTCAAGGTCAAATGACCTTGAGATCTCTGGCTTATTGTCATACTTCATAATATAGAAAGGCTTGGCACTACTAGGATATTGATATATGAAATAGAGATCTTCATCATAGGCTTCTTTAATATAACGGCCAAGAAGTTTCTCCCCTTCAGTGTCTATATCTTCTCCCCAAGGAATGTCTTTTCCTAGGTCTCTTAGGATTTCAAGAGCTTCAGTATAAGTAATCCTTCTGAAAGGAAGCTTTGGTTCTTCAAGTTCAAAATCAAGAACTCTTAGTTCCCTCTCATTATGCTCTCTCACATAAGCTATTACATGTGCTATGAGGTGTTCAAGAAGCTGCATCACTTCATCTTCGTTCTCTATAAACGCCATTTCTCCATCAATACTCCAAGCTTCATTCAAGTGCCTGGTAGTGTTGTGTTCCTCAGCTCTGAATATTGGGGCTATTTCAAAGACTCTGTCTAACCCTGAAGCCATCATAATTTGTTTGTAAAGCTGTGGAGACTGGGCCAAAAAAGCATCTCTCTCAAAGTATTTCATAGGAAAGAGTTCAGTTCCACCCTCTGTAGCTGTAGCTATTATCTTGGGAGTGTGAATTTCTACAAAGCCTTCCCTATAAAAGAAGTCTCTAACTGCTCTAAAGACACTTGAACGGATTTTGAATATTGCCATAACTTCTGGCCTTCTTAGGTCTATAAAACGATTATCAAGCCTAGTATCTAGTTCAGCTTTAATCTTTCCAGTTGGATCTAAGGGGAGTGGTGTCCCGGCTTTTGAAAGAATCTCAATTTTTTCAGGAATAATCTCAAAACCTAATTTTGCTTTTGGAGTAAAGTTAACAACTCCTTCAACTGAGACTACATCTTCACTATTGAGTTTTGGTATAAGTTTAAATAGCTCTTCAGAGACTTTCTTTTTTGGAGCGGTAATTTGGGTTATACCCTCTCTGTCTCGTATCCATAGAAACTTTATTCCACCTAAATCCTTAACTTCATGCACCCATCCAGCTACCCTTACCTTTTTCCCATTCAATTCTTCAGTGATTTGACTTGAATAGTGTGTCCGATACATGCTTAAACCTCCAAAAAATAGAATCAGATAAAAGAGATCTTTACGTCAGAGCCAACGATTTTAGATAAGATATCTTCCAAAATTTCCTGCCTCTCAGGGAGCTTCTGCTTATCCCTTCTAAGTATCAAGACCTTGTAGTACTGTCCAGCTGGAGCATACACTACATTAACTCCAAAGACACTTGCAGGGTATAATAAGTCTATCGCCAGCTTTTTGATGTCTTCAGTCCCTTTTATTTCCATCCCTTCAATTACCCTCACTCTCTTTCCAAGCTCCCCTCATAAGGAGCTTGATATTTTTGCCACCCTTCCCAATGACAAGAGGGACATTTCCCTCTCCTACCATTATAACTACTAGGTCACCAGCCTCTACTGCTTTTTTAAATTCTACATCAACATCTCCTAAGAGCTTGTAAAGCATCCTTGAAATCCTAACATCCATCTCAGAAATAACTCCCTCTTGCAGTTTCTTTTCATCTGCTGGACATAAAATATCCTCCGTTTTAAGACACACCTCACAGATTGGTGCTTTCATTAGCTCACCTCCCAGTTATTTGCAAAAAATGAACATAAGCTAACACTCTTTTGTAGATGTTATTTAAAAACCTTATCCCATCGCAAAAAGAACTGAAAAGTGAGCTGTTCACTCTAAAATTAAGACTTCAAAAAAGATGTATCTCACAAGAAAACCCTAAAGCTCTCCTTCAATTTCCTTCTGTATTCTTTTAATGAATTCCTCCACGAACTTGTGTCTTTCGTTAGCAAGCTTCTTTGCACTTTTGGTATACATCAAATCTCTAAGTTTCAATATTTTCTCTTCAAAGTGCCTTAACGAGACATCTATATCTCTTCCATGTTCTCCAGAATACATGAATACTCTTGCGACTCCGATCGCACCTATAGCATCAAGTTTATCCGCATCGCTTAGTATTTTTGCCTCAATGGTTTTTGGTTCCGGGGGTTTTGAGAACCGGTGAGCTTCTATTGCATGAACTACTTCCTCTATTTTGGGATATCCAAGAGAACTCAAAAAGCGACGGGCAATTTTTGCACTTTCTTTTGCATGATCCTCTACAATTCCCTTGTCTTCCAAAGGCCGTGCAATATCATGAAGCAATGCTGCTAAAGCTAGAACCTCAAGATCAGCCCCCTCCTCCTTTCCTAAATGTAAACAAAGATTAAAAACTCGTTTAATATGGGAAAACCCATGAGTCCCCTCTCTTTCAAAGAAATTTCTAGCGAATTGCTCTGCTTTTCGTATAAGTTCCAAACTAGCATTATTATGAATATATTCCTCGATTTTCATCGTACTCACCCAATTCTACTCTCTATTATCGAATTAAGCAAGGTCAAGATATTCTTATGAAGTTCAAATGGAATTCCATCAACGCTAAGCTGAGGTTTTTTAACAACACCGTCTATAACTCCTACAGAAATTAAGGCCTCCAAAACCCTCCTTTCATCCCAATCTTTCAAGAGATTTTCTTTCACTTCAAGAGAAACTTGGGCAATCAAACCATAAGCACCCCAATTGGAAACTGCAGCAAGTATTAATTCATCAACTTCTATAATACTAGTTATTTTCTCTCCAAACCTGATGTACTTCCTAATGAGTTCGGCAATATTTCCCATTCCTATCTCATTTCCTCCGTCCCCAATCCCAATGGTAGGTATCCCAAGCTCTCTCGCTTTCAAAAATAATTCATCAAAAGGTGGCATTTTAATTTCTAATGCACTCATCGAATAATATTTTCCATCCTTTGCCCGTCCAGGGGTTTCAACACTTATCAAAAGAGAGTATTCCTCAACTGAAGGATCCTCTGTAAAATTAACTTTGAATCTGTTGAGGGCCCTTTTTATTTTTTCACACGTTAATATCTCTGCCTTCCCTCCAAGTTTTTCAATTGTCTTATATAGGGCCAACGCACCAGGTGGGCCGTCAGTTTCTACTATTTGCATTGGAGGTATTGGAAAACATGTCACAATGAGAACATTATCCAGATTTTTTAAAAAAAGATCTTTGGCATCCTCTAAAAAATTGAAGTTTTGCTTTCGATATTCCAAATAAACTTTCAAAATGTCCCGTCCATAGATATCAGTGTTGATTAGATGCGCAATCATCTTTCATTCCCCAAGCTCATATACAATTATTTTGATCTTTTTTCCCTTTATGACCTCTTTAAGTTCCCACCATAGATTAGTAGGGCGTTCTTGCTTATGCACCAACTCATCCCCATTTTCCAGTTTCACTAGCTTCTCTTCAAATTTTATGAAAATCCCTTCCTTATTGAATATCTCCTTCATTTTTCAAATCCCCCCAGTATACTTCTAAGCTGATGAAGGCTCCTAATTTCGATGGTAGCAAAATTATAATCCTCTACGCCTTCACGATTTATCCAGATAGATGTCATGCCAACATTTCTAGGGCCATACACATCCTGATTTAAATCATCTCCTATCATTACAGCTTCTCTCGGTTCTATTCCTAACTTCTCACACCCATATAAAAATATTCTAGGGTCAGGCTTCACAGTTTTTACATCTTCTCTTGTTACAATAACATCAAAGTACTTATCAAGTTTCGTTATCCTGAGTTTCAATCTCTGATACTCTGGACCACTAGTTATTACCCCCAACTTATATCCCTCTTCTTTTAACCACTCCAACGTTGGGATTACATCCGGAAACACTTGAATTTTGTGGGGATAACTCTTTATCAGCTCTTCATACCTAAACTCGAGTCCAAAGCTCTTAAAGAAAAAATTCCAATCATGCCATTCGTAAGTATTTTTTCTTTCTGCGATTTCTCTAAGAAATTTTAGTCGAGCATCACCTTTGGATATTCCGAGCTTTTTTGAGAGCGTATCATATACCTGTGGAAGAAATAGCATAATGAGAGGTCTTTCTGTTAAGAGAGTTCCATCTATGTCAAAAAAGATAGCTTTCATGTTACCACCTCTTAACTAAGAGAGAAAGTATCTCAACGCGGTTGTTTAAGCCCTCTTCCATTTTTATTCCCCAGATTATGTCCTTTTCTTTCAGGAAATTCTGAAAATTATAAAGTATTTTATGCGCATCGCTTAAGGGAACGTTTTCTCCTACAAGAATGTTTATCAAGCCTTTATCCCAGATTCCCCAATGCCATTCAAAGTTAACTTTAGTTAGCAACCGTAAGATCCCTACATTATTACCCCTAACTATGTTGAAGAAGTCAGCATAATCAACATTTACCAACATTTGGTTTTCAAGATAATAATGAAGCCTAGTGAACATAACTCCAATATTTTTTGCTGCCATTTGAAAGGCCGTTTCTAGTGAAACATCTGTGTAATCGTGCAAGAATTCCCATAAAGAATCATAGAATACTGTATCGAATTCCTGGGCCCACCATGGTTTCTTTTCATATATTAGCTCTTTTTGAGGAGTTAAGATGTACGCAAGTTTTAATGGATTTTTGGGCAGGTAATCAAGAATAATCTCCAATATTTCAATATTTATTGGCTTATTTTCTAGCACAATCCACAGAACTGCATTGTCTGGAATGTCCCAGAAGGTCTTCCTGATTTTCTCTCTGAATGAGGATTTCCCCAATAAGTAATAAGAAGGGTTTATGGAGAACTTTAGAACATCTTCTATTCCAATATTTTGGACAACCCTATTGCCATTGTTCCCAATCCCAATAAAAATATGAGGAAATGAAGACATACGAATCACTCTAATGTAGCATGTTTTCTCTTCATATCCTTTTCTGTCTTTTGGAACGTGGCCATCAATAGAGCTATTATACCATCTAAAAACAGCATTGTTGAATCTTCAAAAAGCGTTCCCATTGGGGCTATCCACTTATACTCTGTGAGCATTTGTCTAGCAATGTAGTCAGTGGGGATATCTGCTTTTGTTCTTCCTGGTATTTCTACCACCACATCGGAAAGCTTCCCAAGAGTTGAATCCTTATATGAGGTTATTGCTACAACTTTTCCCCCTTGTTTTTTAGCAATCTCTGCTGCATCGACTATAGTTCTGGTTTCACCACTCCCACTGATTGCTATAAGGAGGTCCCCTTCACCAAATGCAGGGGTTATTGTTTCACCTACAACATAAACGTCAAAGTCAAGGTGCATTAACCTCATTGCAAATGCTTTTCCTACTAGACCACTTCTCCCAGCACCATAAATAAATATTTTATTTGCTCCAATCATTGCGTCTACCATTCCCCTGACTTGCTCTAGTTTTAAAGAATCAGCTACCATGTCGATATGGTCTGTGATATCGTGAATCGCCTTTCTAATCGTCTGCATGTATTCACCCCAGAAGAGGTCAAGTATCTTCTTGGTAATACCTTCAGGGTCTTTCGTCTTTGTTATTGCTCCTCCAACTATGATAATGGTAGCACCTGCTTCTATAACCGTGGGGATTGTCTCTAAATTTAACCCACCAGCCACGGCAACCGGGACTTTTACTGCCTTTACAACTTTTTCTAGATCTTCAAGTGGATCCTTTCCTTGAGCTTGTTCATCTATTCCCGTATGAACAAGAATATAGTGAACTCCCATCTTTTCAAGTTCTTTTGCTCTTTCTACCTTATTCTTAACTCCGATTAAGTCTACCATCACCTTTATTCCATACTTTCTACCTACAGTAACTGCGTCTTTTATAGTTTTGTTGTCAGCAACCCCAAGTATTGAGACGACATCTGCACCATGTCTAGCTGCCATCTCTACCTCAAGTGCCCCTGTGTCCATAGTCTTCAGGTCAGCCACTATTTTTCTATCAGGGAACCTTCTTTTCATAAGTTCTACTGCTCTCATGCCTTCCTTCTTTATGAGTGGTGTTCCAACCTCGAGCCAATGAGCCCCACCACGAGCTGCTTTTTCTGCTATAGAAATAGCCTGTTCTATATCCGTTAAGTCAAGTGCCACTTGTAAGATCATCTTAACGTACCTCCCCAATGATCCTCAAACTTAACATCAAGAGGGTTACTTTTAACTTTAACCCCTTCACCACTAGTCACTCTCTCCCATAAATTTAAAAATAATAAGCCCAAAATAGCCTCACGTGAGAAATATGGTCACTTTCATTCCTTTTGGAGAAAAACCAAATAGAGAGGGAGTCATATACGCCCTTGAACTACTTAGAAAAAATAAGATAATACAGGATTTCATGGTGGTCGAATCAAGTAATGTTGAACTCTTAGCTGATAGGCTCCCGTTCGACAAATGCTACATAGTGGGAGATCACTTAGCCACTTATGGAATAATTAAACGTGTTAAACCACGATCATTGATAAGTATCGATGCCCATACTGACTTAATGCATGACTACCTTGACCATGGCTCATGGCTTGCTTATAGCTTAGAAGAGCGACTAATTGAGAGAGCAAGTATAGTTGGGCCAGTGTTAATGATTCCCACAACTGAGGGGACAAGCTTATGGACACGGCGAGTTAGGATATTTCCAGCTCTCCCAAGGAGCAGACGTGTAAGAGGGACATGGAGAGCATATAAAAGTTTAAGAACTTCCTCTCTCGAAGAAATCATCAAAGATATGAAAAAATACCTAGGAGATGAAGTATACCTAACCGTTGATATGGATGTTTTAAAACCAGAATACAAACTCGCTAGGTTCCAACATGGAGAATTAACATTAGATGAATTGACTAGTATTGTAGAAGAGATTAAAAAGAATTTTAATATAATTGCATGCGATATTGCTGAGGTTTCAGACAGAATAAAGAGATCTAAACTAGGAAAGAAAGCCCTAATTGAGCTTTATACAACTCTTATGGGGGAGTAATATGGTACTCAGTGATAAGGAAATTAGAGAAATAATAACACCCCTCCTACTTTCAGGAGCAAAGATGCTTGATAAGCACTGCCTCAGATGTGGCTCCCCACTATTTGAACTAAATGGGAAGGTATTCTGCCCTGTTTGTGAGCACAGAAAAAAGCATGGAGAAGTCGAGTTAAAGAGTGTTGAGGAAAATTTGATACAAAAACTGAACATGTTAGCAAACACCCTTCCCAATGATGTTAATGAGTTAAGAAAGTACTTAGAAGTTATGGACATGATAATCACACTGCTAGAAAAATACAAGAGAATGGAGGGGAGAAAGTGAAGCTTATGAAAATCTTAGAAATTCTAAAAAATGAAGAAGCGACAGTTGAGGAGATTGCAAATAGAACAGGAATGAACATCCCCCAAGTAAAAAGACTTCTATTAAGACTTTTGAGCCAAGGGAAGATAGAGAGTCTCGAGAGGAATGGAAAATTGGTTTGGAAAGCTAAAGAAAAGGATGAAGCTGAAGAGAAATTCAAGTATATCTAAGCTTTCTCTGCTTTTTCCCAGTATTCATTGAATTTGCTCTTGAATAGTTCGACTATTCTGAAGTCTTTAATCCATACTTGGGTTTCATAATTAAAGTATCTAGCGGCTAGATCTTCTAAAGCGAAAAAGACTTCCTCATCACAAATCAACATTGGGAGCTCTATCTTATCAAGAACTCTAAGTTCCAGTTTTCCGTCTTTATAATAATCCATGATTTTTGAAGTCTCAAGTCTAGGAAGGAGTTGCTTTAAGACAAGCAATTTTGCTTTAACTCCCTTATCCACTGCGGCAGCTATCTCTTTATCAAGATTTGCTGCAACATACCCATTATCAGCAAGTAGTATTTCTTTTTCAACTTCTTCTAACATTTCTTGTGTCTTTAAAGTTGAATTTCTAATTCCTCTTACCACCCAAACTCTTTCAACGCCATATTTTGGAATTTCAGTTTCTATTAGAGGTGTCATTAGTTCTATAAGTTCCTCCTTTGCCTTTTTCTTTGCTTCAAGTTCTTCTTTAACCCGCTCTTGCCAGTCTTCTATAAATTTCTCCAGAATGTTCTTAGGATGTACAGGCCTATATTTATTGGCCTTTCCAGGCTGGCTTAGCGCAAATCCCTTCTTCTCCAAGCTTCTCAGCACATCATATGTCCTAGGAGCTGGAACCTCTGAAACACTCGCTAGCTCTGCAGGTGTAAGAATTCCAAAACCTACTAAAGCAACATACGCTCTGGCTTCATATAAATTCAACTCAAAATGTTCCTGTAGAAGTTCTACAATTTTTTCTTTTACCATTTTAACCACCTCTTCTTTTTATAAAAAAGTCGACGATCTATATAAATTTTTCTTATCACTGTTAGTTGCTCTTTTTCTACATAACGATTTTATTTAGAATGTATGAGTATGCAATTCTGCTACTATTAATATTATTAAAAATACACTATGATAAGTGTAATTGATTTTTTACATACAATTCATTAAAGATAACAAAATTTTGAGCAAAGTGAGTGGGATTTACCACAAATGTTTCCCAAAACTTTATAATACCTTTGTCTCTCACTCCTCATGACGGCAAATGAACGCCGAAAATTATAAAAGACTCAAACAACTTATAGATAAATTGCGAGAGTTTGATGGTGTTATCCTGGTAGAAGGAATGCGAGACGAGGTGGCTTTACGAAAATTGGGGGTCGAAACGGAGATAATTAAACTTTCCCGCTTGCCATTAGCGGAGATTGCACTAACAGCCTCTCACTATCATGATATAATGATATTAACGGACTTTGACAGAAAGGGTGAAGAACTGGCAAAGAAATTAGCTCAATATTTAGAAGGGTACAAATGTAGAGTCGATGTCGAAACAAGAAAAGAGTTCAAAAAAATAGCAAAAAAATACATTAAAGGTATTGAAGACCTATATGGATTATATTTACGGGCCGAAAATCTCCGTTTCTGACCCCCAACAGGAGGGGTATGGATTGAAGAGAAAGAAGACTACAATCCAGCAGATTTTGCTTGATAAGCAAAGAATGTTAAAAAAGAAGGAAATAGAAGGTGATAGCATGGCTGCGAAGGATGATTTTGGAACAACAAAGTATGTAATCCACGCAGAATTTGAAGCAAGTGGAATTGTCGAACGACCAGATGTTGTTGGTGCTATTTTTGGACAAACTGAAGGCTTACTCGGAGATGATTTGGATCTAAGAGAACTGCAAAAAACTGGAAGAATTGGAAGAATAAAAGTTGATGTTCATACGAGAGCTGGAAAAAGTTATGGAAATATAACAATCCCTTCCAGTCTAGATAGGGTAGAAACTGCGATTTTAGCAGCTGCCTTAGAAACTATAGACAGAATAGGACCATCAGAGGCTAGAATCAAAGTAATGAGGATTGAAGATGTTAGAGCAACAAAGAGGAAGTACATTATTGAAAGAGCTAAAGAGATTCTGGAGACCCTTATGGAAGAAGAAATCCCAGAGACCCAAGAGATTACTGAAGAGGTCAAAAAAGAGGTACGGGCTAAGGAACTTATTGAATATGGCTCAGAAAAACTCCCTGCAGGACCTCATGTACCATTCTCAGATTCAATAATTGTTGTTGAAGGGAGAGCTGACGTGCTTAATCTCCTCAAACACGGAATAAAGAACGCTATAGCCGTTGAGGGTACCTCAATTCCAGAAACTATAATACGACTCAGCAAAGAAAGGATTGTTACAGCTTTCACTGATGGAGATAGAGGTGGGGAACTAATACTCAAAGAACTTCTTCAAGTGGCAGATATTGACTACGTCGCTAGGGCCCCAGAAGGAAAAGAAGTTGAAGAACTAACCAAGAAAGAGATAATTAAATCCTTAAGGAGCAAAGTTCCAGCAGAACAAGTAATCAATGAACTATTTGCAAAGGGTAAAAGCTTTTATGAACTCGTAAAAGAGAGGGAACAACAGAAGGTTGCTCCTGCTGAAAAAATAGAAACCCCAGTTGAAAATAAACCCGAAGTACCTGCAGAAATTCATTCAGAAGCTCCAAAGGTCGAGACTCGAGCCCCCGAAAGGGAAGAAAAGAGAGAAGAGAGATTTATAAAACCAATAAAAATATCAAAACCTCCAGAAATTGATAAATTCAACCAGTGGGTTGAGGAAGTGAAAAAGGACTCAAAGGCAATCTTATTAGATGAAAATAAAAATATCATTGCAGAAATACCAGTAAGAGACCTTTCAAGTTCATTGAACGATAAAGAGGATGTATATGCAATAATTTTCAATGGAATAATAACTCAGCGGCTTATTGATATAGTTAGTGAGAAAGGTGTTAAATATCTAGTAGGTGCAAGGAAAAGCAACGTTGTTAGAAGGCCGATAAACCTCAAAATACTTACTTTCGCTGAGTAAGCTCTTTTATATTTTTTCTTTGAAAGCTTTATCCATTAAAGGCTAAATACACCATCAATTCAAAATTAAGAAGAAAAATGAAGAAAGATCACTTTTTCTTTGCTCTTTGAAGTTTTGCCTCTTCAAATGCCTTTGTCCATTTGAGTTTTCTTGGGTTTCTGCCCATAAAGAAGTACTTTTCACACTTCCTCGAACAGAAGAAGTATACTCTCCCATCGTTTCTAACATACATTTTTCCTGTTCCAGGCTCGAATTCCTTTCCACAGTATGAGCAAACGTTCCACCTTGCCATTTACATCACCTTCTTGCCTTAATTTCTCTGGCTTCTCTTTCAGTCTCTCTGAGGATAACTATGTCTCCAATTCTGACTGGGCCTTTGACGTTTCTTCTGATAACTCTCCCCTTGTCCATACCTTCAAGAACACGAACCTTTACTTGAGTAACCTCTCCAGTAACTCCTGTCCTTCCTACAATCTCAATAACCTCTGCCGGGTATCCCTCGTCTGACATTTCTCACACCTCTAATGATTGTAAATATAAAAACTCGCTCAATTTAATGAGAGTGAGGAAAAGGGAGCTCACTTAGCGAGCTCCCTAACTTTCATTGCGATTTCTTCAACAAGTTCACGAGCCTTACCAGGCTCGATTATAGCAACACTTGCAGATGGAACTTCAATACCTGCAGCAGCTCCAAGCTCCTTCTTACTTGGAACATAAATATAGGGTATCTCTTTTTCCTCACAGAGGGGTGGTAAGTGAGCCACAATCTCTTCGGGATCAACATCTTCAGCTATTACTACAAGTTTAGCCTGGCCCCTCTCAACAGCCTTTGTTGTCTCGTTTGTACCTTTCCTAACCCTTCCAGTGTCTCTTGCAACCTCAACTGCTTCAAGAGCCTTCTCAGCAAGCTCTTTTGGAACCTCAAACTTTACGTAACTTGGCTTTGCCATTTCACATCCCTCCAAACTTCATCGTTCATCGAGTCATCAAGTTAGGGAAGGATGCTTGCTTTTTAAATCTTTCCTTTCTTTTAAGAAGGAGAATTAGAAAAGGCAAAAGAAAAGAGTCAACCCTCATATATCACATACTCTTTATCAGCTATAAACACAGGTTCTACTCTTATCCCTCTAACCTCTACTCTATCGCCATATTTTTCTTTGAGCTTTTCAATATATGGTTGGATGACAACTGGGAAGTTAGCTTCTCCTTTGAACTCCAGTACTTTGTCACTTGTAGTTAGTCCATCAGCAATTTTTTCATAGTGAATTATATCCATATGGGGCTCAAACGCTGCATTCGGGTCGTCTCTGCTCTCCCCTTTAGTTCTAACAAGATAAATTACTGTTGCCCTAAGATAAAGTCCAAGGTTTGAATAATCTTTCCTGAACCCTGCTTTTAATTCAAGTTCCCCACTCTGACCATCTCCAAAAACTCTTATTGGATTCGTTATTTTGCCGTCTACTTTAGGAGCTTCAGTAAGGACTCCAACTGGGCCTTTCTGTATAAGAACTAACTGGTATCTTGTAGCATTTGGTAGTTTTAATTCAACTTCTAATGGGGTCTCATTAAGATGGTTAACGTTGACATTCTGGGCTATTACTTGTTCACTTACAAGCTTATCTCCATTGTATGCCCTTAGTTTTATTGTGGCGTCCTTTATGTCCCTTCCAAATGCTGAAATATAAAGTTTGGCCTTATACTCTCCTGGCGTAAGCTTTGAAATCGACTCCCAGCTACCATTCTTATAAATCTCAATTTTATAAATGCCAAATGGAGTAAATTTATATGTATTCAAGTCATTCGTACTTTTCACAAGCTGGAAGTTCGAACGTAGCTTTCCAACAAATCGTGCCTCTGTACTAATAGGAACTCCAAAAGCTAGTTTCATGAAATTACTTGTTGCCACTTTATGGTAAACAGCAACAGCGTAATTCGGAAAGACATAGACAACGTATGGAAAGTTCCCTTTCCCGGGTATAACCTCCCCAGTTTGCAAATCTACTGTTTGCACAGGTTCTCCTTGCTGATTACCAGCTATTATTATTCCTACTTTCTTCCCATCCTGTTCAACTATCTGGAACTGAATACCATAAGGACTATAATACGCCTTCTCCCCAATTTTCTGATTGAATGGAAGAATCATACCAGATTTATCTCTTTCAGTCCTTGTTATTGCTCCTCCCAAATAACTAATAGCATTGAACTTAGCCCAGTCTTGTATCCACACAATAAAATAATTAAGCTGCCAGCTTTCAAAGTCCACTTCACTCTGATTCCCATCATTTGCAAGGAAGCGGGCTATTATATAGTCCCTATCTCTAGCATGACCACCATCTGCACTTGCTCTTCTATTACCCAACAAAGAGCTTTCAATCCAGTATCCATAATCCCACCATGAGGTTGCAGTATCGTATTCATGTGTATTTTCCCTAAGCCATTCAAGGGTTTCCTCCCAACTCGGAGTCACTGCATCTCTACTAACCTTTGCAGACTTATAGGTCGTGTTTGCCCCAACTATTGGTATGGGTATAAAAAGAAGTATTAACAATACAGCGTAGAGTGCTTTTGTAGAGGCCTTTTCCTGCATGGATTCCACGATCCTAAAAAGTTCGCCAACTAAGATACCGAAAGCAAGTAATACTGCACCTGAAGCGAGGAAAAGAAATCTTACAGCAGTCCACATTAGATAAACCGAAAGTCCATAGAATACCAACATGAAAAGATTATCACTTTTCACATCACTTTCATTAAGCGTGTTTTTAAAGAATTTAAAGCCTACTATTGCGATCCCAACAAGAGAAAGTAAAAAGACTAATCCATCAGTACCCTTAACTGAGTAATACCTCCTTACGTCTTCCCACGTAGTTTTTGCCAGCTCTTGAACAGTCTCATATACTTGGGTTGATTGGTATGCACCGCTCATTAATGAGAAAAGCTTGGGACCAACATAAAGATAGGCTCCAGTAATACCCAATAGGGTAACAACAGCAACAACACCGAATCTATGGGTTCTGTCAGAGTAGTTAAGGTATTTCCCTCCATAGAGCATGAGCACTGTAAGCAATGTCAGTCCAAGGAAAACTTCAAATGCGAATTTTATATGTCCCCCAACTCTCACGATTCCGTTGAATGTTAATAAGTAACCTATGAGAAGAATTGCTAAATAAGCTGGATAGAAGTCTCTAACGAACGTCTTTACTTCATCAATTTTGCCAAAGATAAACGTTACTACTACATAGAGACTTGCGAATCCTAGAAGCACCATAAGACCAAATGGAGAACCATTCCAAACTGTAAGCATTAGCACACCAGAGATTATAAAAAGACCTCCAAATAAGGATTTCTTTCTCAGATCACTGCTTTCAAAGTAGTAGAACATGAATAAAGCAGAGAAAATAAAGAACATTAAGAACGGCCCATCACCTCTAGCATTTCCTGAAAATGTCCTTGTCCAGTGAGCTACTGAAAACATCATGGCTAAGGCTGCCCAAATGCCAGCCCATTCCGAATGGAGTTTTCTCCCAAGGAGGTAAATTCCAATTATACTGAAGAACCCAACAAGAGGGGGCCATGCTTTAAAAACCCCAATTGCATCAACTCCAAAGGCGGAGAACATTTTATATAGTATTGCTGGGAGTATGTATAAACCTAGTGGCTCTTTCACAACAGAACCAAATGGAGCATCAGATAATGGATAATACTTAGGAATCCACTCTTGAATTGCGAGTTTATAAATCTCAAAGTGATAGAATGTGTCTGGATCTATAAAGTACTTAGTTTGACCTGTTGCAGCCCTAATTTTGTACCCAATAATTCCAATAACAATCACTAGTATGGGAAACAAATACACTCTAACTTTTGAGAAATCAAAAGATGAGGAGGATTTTTCCCCTCCTTTAGATTTTTCCTTAACTTTCGTCTCCACCATTTTAAATCACCTCATTCAACGGTAACCGACTTTGCCAAATTCCTAGGTTTGTCCGGGTCATTACCTCTAAGTATCGCTAAATGATAAGCTAGCAACTGCAGTGGTACTATATACACAATAGGACTTAAAAGTTCATCTATTTTTGGCATCTTTAGAAACACTTGACTTACTTTCTTAAGTTCCTCGCTATCCCCAAGACTTATAACAAACCCTTTTCTTGCGTTGACTTCCTGTATATTAGAGATCATCTTCTCGAACGTCTTTCCAGTGGGAGCAATTGCAACTACTGGAACTCCATCTTCAATTAGGGCCAATGGGCCATGCTTGAGTTCGCCCGCAGAAAGGCCTTCTGCATGAATATAACTAATCTCCTTAAGTTTTAAAGCACCCTCAAGGGCTGTTGCTACACTCGGACCCCGTCCAATATAGAAAAAGCCCCTTTTCATTACTAATTGCTTTGCCAAGCTCTTTATCTTATTCTCATAGCCTAAAACTACCTCAACATATTTTGGAAGTTCTTGAAGCTGTTTTTCAAGGCTCATGAGGTACTCTCTATCTACCGTATTCAATTTTTTAGCCAGTGCTATTGCAAGCATCATTAAAACCGTAAGCTGTGTTGTATAAGTCTTAGTAGCAGCGACACCTATTTCTGGCCCGGCATGTGTATATAGAACAAGATCACTTAGCCGAGTTGCCATACTTCCAACAACGTTTACAATGCTCAAAACTTTTGCACCATTCTTCTTAGCAAGCCTTATCGCCGCTAACGTATCAGCAGTTTCCCCACTTTGAGTTATGGCTATCACAAGGGAGTTTTCATCCACTATATCTTCAAATTCATATCTAAATTCGCTTGCTTCCTCTACCAAGACTGTTTTATTCGCTAAACGCTGAAGCAGGTATTTAGCAGCAATTCCCGCATGGTACGACGTCCCCATTGCTACTACAAATATCTTCTCGTACTTTGCTATCTCTTCTGCCACTTTATTTATTACTTCAAGATTTCCATGTATTGCATCTTTTACTGCTCTCGCTTGCTCATGGATCTCTTTAAGCATGAAATGAGCATAACCTTGCTTCTCTGCCATCTCAAGGGTCCAGTTAATCTCATGGATTTTTTTATCCTTTATATCTCCCGTCTCTAGGTCTTTCACCACAAAAGAATCCTTATCCACAATTGCATACTCTCCATCATCTAAGAATACTACTTTATTTGTATAGGGGAGAAAAGCGGGGATATCGGATGCTGCAAACATTTCATTATTCCCTACTCCAAGAACGAGGGGGCTTTCATTTCTAACAAAATACAAATGGTCCCGATCCTCTGTATATATAATACCCAGTGCAAAAGATCCCTTGAGTCTCAAAAGGGCCTTTCTCAATGCTATCTCAAAGGATTTTGATCTTGTTAACTCCTCTTCAATTAAATGGGCAATAATTTCAGTATCAGTATCACTCTTAAACTTATGACCCCTCCTTTCGAGCTCTTCCCTGAGTTCAATATAATTTTCAATTATCCCATTATGAACGACTGCTATCTTACCTGTGCAATCAGTGTGAGGATGAGCATTAACATCATTAGGGATACCATGAGTGGCCCATCTTGTATGACCAATCCCTCTCTTCCCTGGAAGTTGAGCAAGGCCTAATCTCTCCTTAAGTTCGTTTATTTTACCCGCTCCTTTTTTTATGAAGAGTTTTCCATCTTCCGTTACTACACCAACTGAATCATATCCTCTATATTCAAGTCGTTTAAGACCATCAACAAGAATTTCAGCAGCTTCTTTCTCTCCAATGTATCCTATTATTCCACACATTTCACTGCCCCCTCATTTGCACTGTAAATCGTAATATTCTAGAATAGATTAAAAGGTTTCCCTAAAACCTTTGCTGCATCCAATCTAAGTTCAAGCTAAACATTTGCTTTTCGGTTAGAATAGTTCAAAACAATTTCTATCCCTTTTAAGTCTCTGAAAATTGGAGATTATGCCAACATGTCCTTCAAGAATAATTGGAACACTTCCAAAAAATCTATATATTTGTTTGAATGGTATTAGTTTGGGTGGGTAAATGAATAGAACCCTTGATGAATTCATTAAAGGAGATATTAAAATCAGCAAAGAAAATTCATTAAACAATAAAACTCGAAAAAAGAGGCTCAAATCCACAAAACTAGATCAATTCCTACCTAATGAACATATAGACTACTTCAAGGCTCTTAGAATAGGTTCAAAGAGAATACAAAGAATGAAGATAATCGAGGTTTCGGCCAAAAAAGAGGAAAGCTAATCAATAGATTCAGCGATTATTGCCTTATCATTGAATTTGAATAGATATGCTCTTTTATCCCCTCTTAATCCTTGTTCTATTCTTCTTCTAACTTTCCAGTATTCAGTGTCGGGTATGGAGATTTTAAGGGTAGCTCTCCCATATCCCTCTCTTTTTAGAAACTCATTAATTTTTACTGGATGGAACTCCAGAACACTTTGAACCACGTAGTGTCTTTTGAAGTAATCACTCTTTATTTCTTCGTCACTTGTAGCTAATACTCGCCTTTTTTCCCTCATGAGCATCCAGAGGTTACCATCAACTATGTGAAAAAGCTCATTTATTAACCCTGCATAATTAATGCTCTGAGGAATTTCATATAAATACTCTCTAACTTCCTCACTCCATTTTACAATGTCTTCTAGATTTGGATCGCTCTCTAGCCTAATGCCTTGGGGCAATATAACTGCCGAACGTTCTGCTTTTGCTAGGGGCTCAAAGTAGAAGGTTAGTCTATTAAGTGCACCATAGAGATCTATGTATTCAAATTCACCGTTCCATGGAATCTTCTCCCTCCTTATCTGGGGAGGAAGGTCAAAGATGAAAGCATCTGTTTTATGTTTATACGCTTCATAAACCTCAAGAGGACTAGGTAAAAGGTCTTCAAGCCTCCTCTCAGGCATTTTCGGTGGCCTGGCAGGATCAGAGAAGATAATATCTGCCTCTACCTGGTTAACAATTTCTTCCTTCAAGCTATCACCATGGATGAAAGTGATTTTATCTCTAACATCGTATTTCTCAGCATTTTTCATTGCATAGAAAAGCTTCTTCTTATCTATATCAATGGCATATGCCTTATCAGCATATTTTGCGAAGAAGATGAGCTGAATTCCCACTCCACAGCTTACATCTGCTATGCTCTCTGGTTTTACCCTTTTAGCCCTGTATTCTGCAACGATCTCGTGGGTAGCGTATCTAAGTCCATCTAAGTCCATCCACAGATCTGTTCTTGAGAATTTGTTTTTTGCTTTTATTCTAGCCCTTGCTATTTCAATTATCTCATCGGCACTCTCCTTCGGGAGTCTCGCCCTTATTTTTTTCTCATCAAGCCCCTGTTTTATCATCTCAACAACTTCTTTGATATATTCCTCCATGCTACCTCACTATTCTTCCTATTTTCGGAATTTTTAAAGATTTGTGCGAAAGGGTTTAAAGAGAGTTGGATTAAATCTAGTGGGATGGGGATGAGGGAACTTAAGAAGAGACTCTACTTTGCATTGGTTGCTTTGATAATACTTGGAACCTTTTGGTATTCATATGAAAAAGCCTCAAGCTCAGAACTTTATGATTATATTGGAGACGAGGTGTGGTATATCCCAGCTGCTAGAAATGTTCTCCACAAACTTGGCTTTGAACTTCATTATCTAAATGAGACAACGAATTCAGAAGGTGTAAATATCATCTCTAAGGGTACAATAATCAAAGGATACGTGAAGGTGAGTGCATTTGGATTTGAATTCACAAGGCCATATACGAGAAACGTTGCTTTCCAAACCCCTCCTCTTCTCTCTAAAATAGGGGTAAAACTTGAATTTACACCATTAAACAAAACTCAGACATCTAATTTCGATGAAATTAAATTTAAAATAGAAGTGATAGCCAAGAGATACAACTATACGTACTATAAACCATATGCCAACTTCCCTGGAGTTTACTATGAGATTCCCCAAGAAAACATTGATGAATTTATAGAAGAAGTCAAAAAGATAGAAGAAATTGAAATTGTAAAAGGCTTTCGATATCCTGATAAAGAGAACATCCAGAACTATCTTAACACCGAACATCCGTTTCTTGGAAAAGACATTATAATGCTAGGAATGCTCATAGAGGACAAACCTATTTTTTGGCGTCTCCCTGGACTGATAGAACATGCCATCATAAATCTTATCGTCTTTTTAGTAACATATAAAATCGTGAAAAGTTATTTGGCAGCTTTCATAGCCTTAGTATTTTCTGCATTTGATCCTTTGCTATATGCAACTTCTCTTGCTGCCATGCTCGATATTCACGTAGCGTTTTTCACCGCTGTTTTTATGTATTTCTTAATTCTCGATAGGTACAGTTTAAGTGGGAGCTCAATCGGGCTTGCAGCTTCCACAAAACTCAATGGAGTATTTTCTTATCCAGTACTAGTTATAAAAACACTCAAAGAGAAAACGGAGCTTAAAAAATGCCTAGTTTCTCTAATATTCTTACCTGCAATTGCTTTCCTCCTCCCACAACTGCCAATAATTATGGCGATAGGGTTCTTCCCATGGCTTTCAGAATTTATCGGAAGCTTTGGATGGCACTTAAGTTACAAGGGTGATCATCCTGCAAATTCACCCTTCTGGGAATGGTTCATAAGCCTCAAACCTTTTGCCTTTCATTACAACCCCGACATATTTGCAGCGACCGATCCCATTTTAATGCTCTCAATGATCGTATTTATCTTTGCGATTCCATATGCTGCTATAAAAAGAAGAAAACTCCTAATTCCTTTCGGAATCTTCTGGAGCACTATAGCCTTCTATGCACTCCAATGGATCCTTGGAGGTAAGACGCAGTTTAGTTTCTATGCAACTCCCTTAGTCCCTCCTGGAGCTGTAACGTTGGGAGTAATGGCCTATGAGATAATAAAATGGGAGTATTTCAAGAATTCTATCCAAATGTACTGGAGATGGACAAAAGGCATTCTCTTGTGGATATGGGAAAAAATTCAGAAGTTTAAGACCTTTTTAAGAAATCTAAAATAGTAGATTGCGCTTCTTTATTTTTTAGTTTTTCTTCGATTTTTTCCAAGGTTTTCCAGCTTTTCCTTACTATGGGCGGAAAAACACCATGCTTCTTATAGTATTCCTCTAGAAATCGTCTTGTAATTGGGTCACTGGGATAACCGGATCCTATTTCTCCATAAGCTTCCTTGAGTTTTTCTATTGCTCTATCTCTCGTAACTTTCGCAAGAATTGAAGCTGCTGCTACTGGAATATACTTAGAATCTGCCTTATGCTCCGCTACTATCTTGGGAGAAAATGATAGTCTCTTCCCAATTACCTCTCCAAAACGTTCTTCCTTCACATCAGCAGCATCTATATAGAGGACATCAGGTTTGAGATTAAGTGAATTTAAGACCTTAATAAAGTTTTCAACTTCAAATTCGTTCATAGTACCTTCTCTATTATCTATCTCCTCAGGAGAAATCTCTAAAATAAAATAATCATCAACAAGTCTGATTATTTCCTTAAAAAGTTCTTCTCTCTTCTTAGGACTCAATTTTTTCGAATCTTTAACTCCTAAAGTTTCAAGGTTAGAGAGTTTTGACTCATCTACAACTACAGCCGCTATTACAAGTGGTCCTACAACAGGGCCCCTTCCAGCTTCATCTATGCCTCCAAGTTTCATTTTTTCTACCTCCTTAAAACTAAAGTTCCATAAACCAAACCAAGTATTATAGTGGCTATTCCACTCGGTGGAATATCAGTAAAATATGCCAATATTATAGAAAGTACCTGAACTGAGAGAGTTAAGCCCAAGCTAATCCCTAAGATCTTTCTAAGATCATTACTCAACATTAATGCTATTGCACCAGGTAAAACTGCAATAACTTGAAGGGTTATCAATCCCACAGTTCTAACTATCAATGCTCCCGTAGCTCCTACCACCACATAGAGAAGGGTAAGATAAAACTTTGCATTGCCAGAGTAACTCTCAAGCCCTTCAGCATCAAAACTCACATACAAAAAGTCCCTATAAAAGGCAAGCATGACAAAAAATATTACCACCCCACCTAGGATCAAAAAGAGTAGATCATTGAGTGTAATTAGGAAAAGTTCACCTGTAAGATAAGAAACTATACTTTGAGAGAATGCAAAGTAGGGTTTGAGTGCCATTACCTTATACAAAATTCCGAAACCTAAAACCGTAAAACCTGCTATAAAGCTAGCTATTATTCCTATTGCTGTATCACTCCCAAACCCCCTATCTTCAAGAAATGCCACCAAGATTACTACAAAAATTGTAACTATTAATGCCATCCAAAGGATTAGAGAAAGGTTTTCAAAAAGTAATCCGAGTATCATACCCAGAACCGCACCAAGGAGTAGAGAATGAAAGATAGCATGAGTTAAAAACGCCAGACCTTTCATATTTATTAAGGGACTAAGCATACCTAACAGTACACTAACCATTATACCCCCCAAAAGAGCTCTAAGTAGATACTCGGGGATCACTTTTCCTCCCTCCTATGCAAGTGTACATCACCTATAAAACAGTACATTCTCTCGCCAACTTTAACAGCTTTAGAAAGAGGACCGTATACCTTTGTTATTATCTCGTCTTTAAGTACATCTTCGGGAATCCCAAAGGCTATGAGACGTCTGTTAATGAGCATTATTTTATCACCAATCTCCGTTAGAGGGTTTGGATCATGAGTGGTTATGATTACTGTAATACCTGTCTCATGTTTTATTTTTGCTATAACAGAAACAACCTCAACCCTCGCGCTAGGATCAAGAGCTGATAGAGGCTCATCTAGCAAGAGTAATTTAGGCTTTGATACAAGTGCTCTTGCAAGTAAAACTCTCTGTTTTTGTCCTCCACTAAGTTCTGCAAACCGTTTGTCCTTTACTCTCTTAAGACCCACAAATTCTAGTGCCTTTTCCGATTCTTTTAATATTTCTTTAGGGATGCTAAAATGAACCAGACCTTTCTTATAGAGTGCACCCATAGCAACTACTTCGATAGCCTTTAGGGGCACACGTTCATTTAAAGAATGACTTTGAGGAACATAAGAGATAATATCTCTAGCTTTAACCGGAGTTTTTCCAAATACTAAGAGTTTTCCTCTGTACTCTTCATGGAGCCCAGCAATGGTCCTTAAAAGCGTGGTTTTTCCAGCACCATTCGGGCCCAGCAGAAGAAGAGTCTCTCCAGTATTTAGCTCAAATGTCACATCCTCAATTGCTCTATAACTATCATAATAAATGTTCAGATTTTCAGCTATTATCAATTTTCCACCCTCAATTAGGTTTACCTAAAAAATTTAAAAAGTTTATGGAGATTAAATGCCAAATACTCCTCTAATCTCGTTAATCACAAGTTGTACGGCCATTGAAGCTAGAATTGCCCCCATCCTCCTAATAACTGCAAAAAAACTACAAAGATATAGAGAAAAACCTTAAAAAACAAAAAGAATTCCATTTCACTCACCAAATAACCGTTCAAGCATCCACTTTTCATCAAAAGGCATTAAGTCATCGTAACCCTGTCCAACACCTACAAAAAGTATTGGGGCACCTATAGCATGACTTATACTTAATGCTGCTCCTCCTCTTGCGTCTGCATCTAATTTAGTCAAGATAACTCCATCAATTTTAACCGCATCGTTAAACTGCCTTGCCTGCTCTATTATTGCATTTCCAGCCAACGCATCTCCGACAAACATGACGAGATCTGGCTTAGTAACTCTCGCTATCTTCTTCATTTCGTCCATTAAATTTCTATTAAGTTCATTTCTTCCGGCTGTATCAACTAGGACGACATCAATTCCTCTTGCTTTTGCATGCTCTATAGCATCGTAAGCTACTGCAGCGGGATCAGATTTATAGCCGTGTTTTATGATCTTAACACCTACTCTTTTTGCATGTTCCTCCACCTGCTCTATGGCACCAGCTCTAAAAGTATCACTAGCTGCTATAACCACGCTAAGTCCGTGTTTTTTAAGCCAGTTTGCAAGCTTTGCTATAGTTGTCGTCTTTCCGCTCCCATTAAATCCAACAAAAACTATTACAAAGGGCTTTTCTTTCTTTGATTTTATTATTTCCAACAAATCTATTCTTTTTTCTGGGGTTAAGACCTCAAGAACTGCATCTCTAACAGCATTTTCAACAACTTCTCTCTTATTAGTGCCAATTTTAACCTTTTGTCCTACAAGTTTTTGTTTTATTCTCTCTTTAAGTTCATCTACAACTTCTAGTGCAACATCTGCTTCTAGAAGTTCTAGTTCAAGGTCCCATAAGGCATTTTCCACATCTTTCTCACTTATCTCTGTTTGAGCAACTTTATCAACGAATGAGCTTAACTTTTCCTTGAGCTTTCCAAACATCTGCCGCCACCGGATTTATGATAATGCGTCACATTTATAAAGATAAGCCTCAGCGATAGCTGGTATCATCACATTCTCAGTTCCGAAACCGTTCTTCATCGGCTGTTTTTTGATACACTTTATCATTTAAGGACTTTTTGATGGCGCAGAAAATATAAAGCAAAGTTAAAAACTATAATGGGTGAACAATTTGATCAAGGCATACATAAATGGAAAAATTTACACATCCTTTCAACCAGTGAAAATCGTTAATGGACTTGTTGTGGCTAATGAAAGGATAATCTATACAGGAAACTGTGAAAAAGCTATGAAAATTGCAAGAGAACTCCAAGGGGAGATAATAGACTTAAAGGGAAGAATAGTATTGCCTGGTTTTATAGATTCCCACATACATCTAACTGCTCTTGGTCAATCTCTTCAAATGCTTAACCTCAAAGAAGCAAAAAGTATAGAAGAGTTGAAAAAAAGGCTTAAAGAGTATAGTGCAAAGGTGGAAACAAGCTGGATTCTTGGTTTTGGGTGGGATCAGGAGAGACTTGGAAGATATCCAACTAGAAAAGATATAGATGAGATTATCCAAAACAAACCTGTTCTCTTATATAGAACCTGCTTCCATGTAGCTGTTTTGAACTCCAAAGCCATAGAGATTACAAAACTAAACGAGGAAGAAGACGTCGATCTTGAAAAGGGGATAGTAAGAGAAAATGCCCTTGAGAAGGTTAGAAAAATTGTAAACAAAACTCTAAGTGTAGAAGATTATAAGCATTTTATTGAGAAAGGAGTAAAGTTTGCCTTATCTCAGGGAATCACAAGCATTGGTTTCGTCAGTGTAAACGAAAAAAGTTTAAAAGCCCTCATAGAGTTGGATAGTGAAGGAAAACTGCCCATTAGAGTTTTTCTCTATCTGAACCCATCACTTCTTAAAACCATGAAAAAACTTGGTCTAAAGAAAGGAACTGGAGGTAAAAAGGTTAAAATAATGGGAATAAAAGTTCTTGCGGATGGTAGCCTCGGGGCTAGGACAGCATGGCTTTCAAAACCCTATGCTGACGTTCCCACAAACGGACACCCAAATATAAGTGAAGAAGAGCTTAGAAAAATAGTCAAAGAGGCTCATGCACTTGGTCTCCAGATGGCAATTCATGCTATAGGAGACAAAACCACAGATATGATACTAAGAATCTATGAAGAGTTCAAGAGTGATTTAAGGCCCCGAATAGAGCATGCCTCCATTTTGAGAGAAGACCAGATGAAAAAAATGAGAGAACTCGGAGTTGTCACCTCAGTTCAGCCCAGATTTATAATAAGTGATTGGTGGGCTGTCAAACGTGTTGGAAAAGAAAGAGCAGGATGGATATACCCATTCAAAAAAATGCTCAAAAGAGGGATACCCATTGGATTTGGAACAGATTCCCCAATAGAACCTATTAATCCTTGGGAGAGTGTTTATGCCGCAGTGACAAGAGGAAAATTTGAAGGAATCGAGACTTATGAATATACAAAAGAGGAGTGTCTAAGCCTGGAGGAAGCCATGAAGGCTTATACATATGGATCAGCCTATATAATGTATGTTGAAAATGAACTTGGAAGTTTAGAGAACGGAAAGTTTGCTGATTTTATTGTGGTTGATAAAGACCCCTTTGAAGTGAATGAAAAAGAGCTAAAGAGCATAAATGTTCTAGAAGCCTATGTTGGAGGCCTAAAGTATTATTAAATCCCTCTCGGCTTTAGTAAGTCTTTTTCCCTTTTTCTTTACAATAACATCATCCTCTATTCTAACGCCCCCTATCCCAGGAAGGTAAATTCCGGGTTCAATTGTAAATGTCATGCCATCCTCAAGAACAGTTCCACTAGTAGCACTTATGTAAGGCTCCTCATGCACTTCCAACCCAAGACCATGCCCAGTTCTGTGGATAAAATACTTCCCATAACCAGCTTTAGTTATATAATCTCTCGCTGCGCTGTCAACCTCCCTAGCCATTATTCCCCTATGAACGCTTTGAAAGGCCCGTTCTTGAGCTTCTTTTACGATTTCATAAATCTCCTTAAGTTTTTCATTAACTTCACCAATCGCTACAGTTCGTGTTATATCAGAACAATAGCCCTTGTATTTTGCTCCAAAGTCGAGGATTACAAGATCTCCTCTCCTTATTTTCCTTTCACCGGGTGTGTGATGGGGATTTGCAGCATTCTTACCTGCAGCAACTATGGGATCAAAAGCCATGCCCTCAGACTGTTCTCGAAGTAAAAACTCTATTTCCAAGGCTACTTGTTTTTCAGTTTTACCTTCTAAATCCATGTTAATTACTTCATAGAACACTTCATCAGCTATTTGAGCGGCTTTTTTCATTAGTTTTGTTTCTTCCTCATCCTTATATATTCTCATTTCTCTCGTAACTATACTCAGGGGAAAGAGTTCGTAATCCTTAAGAAGGTGCTCGATATTAATAAGAAAACTTGCTCTCATTGTATCTTCAATCAAAATTTTTCCGGTCTTCAAATTTAAGGATGAGAGCACATTATCTAAAATTTCATATGGATTTTCATTGTCGCTCCAGAAGATCACTTCTTCCCATTCTATTTCATTCTCATATAGTTTAGGGGCAATTAGAGTACTTTCTCCCTCCTTATTAACAACTAAAAGAAAAAGTCGTTCTTCTGTCGCTTGAGGCTTCATCCCCGTGAGATAATATAGGTTAGTGCTTGGCGTTATTAAAGCTCCATCGTATCTCCCAAGATAACTCAAAAATCTCTTCATTCTCTTCACAATCCCCACCACATTTCAATAGTAAGCAAAATTTATAAGGCCTCCTCCAAAAGTTTCCTTGGATGCCCCGGTGGCCTAGTCTGGATAGGGCGCGAGGCTGCGGACCTCGAGGTCCGGGGTTCGAATCCCCGCCGGGGCGCCAAATTTTTGAATAGACTTTTCTAACCCTAAACCAAAACTCTCTTCGCTCTAAGAAAAGATTTAAATATAAGCTCTGAAGAGCTCCAAAGCTTTTTTTACCTCTTCCTTAACACCTAGCAAATAGACCAAAAACCCTATAAAAAAGAGACTTTTTGAGATAAATATCAAGCCCTGAACCGATACTGCTAATACAAATGGGAAATAGGATCTAGGAGAAATCCCAATGTTCTTATATGAAATCCATGCCGTCATGAGAAGTATTGCCAAATAACCCAATAGTAGACCTAAAACAGCCCCATATTCCTCAAACGGCTTTATCAATGTTAACCATGAAACTAATGAAATTATCGCGCCAAAAATAGCCACAAAAGTTCCCTCTCTCACGTACTGAGTTGAATTCAATGCAACTATGCTAGGATTGTAAGCTATATACGTTTCAACTGCCATGAGGGCAAGATAGAACTCATTACCAAGAGTAAACCCAAAGAGAACTGAAAGAAGCTCTCTCCCCACAAGTATTAGAATAAAAACAATAAAAGCCACAAAAAGTGAGAGCATCTTTGTGGATTCTTCAGCAAGCCATCTAACGTAGTTCATTTCATTCTTCCCATATTTATAGGAATAAAGTGGCATTATAGCAGATTGAAACACTTGAGGAAGATATGTCAGTAAAAAAGCCGAGGAAAGCGAAGCTGAAACAATACCTGCAACAATAGAACCAGCGAATTTTTCACTCAAAAAGTATGGAGCCTGAACCAAAAAAACGCCCGAGAGCGTCCCAAGAAAAGCAAAAGAAGAATACCTAGTAAGAAGTTTGAAATCCTCAAATTTAGGCTTTCCAAGAAGTTTATTTTTGAAGAGATAAATGAACCCAGAAATGGTAATAACTAAAAGTAGGCCTATATACGGAGCATAATAATTTTCAAACAAAAAACCACCTATGAAAAAAAGAAAAGAAACACACATCACATAGGCATAAACCTCACCCCTATGAAGGCCATAAATAAAGCTTCTAAAAGTTAGTTGGAATGCTCTAAGAAGAGCTATTACTCCGAGAAATAGATTAAACGGAATCAAACAAAACCCCACAAACGGAAAAGCGAATCCTATTGTGGTTATGGATTTTATCTTTTCTTTTTCAGCTTTTGCCAGAAATTCAGAAGTATACTTTCCCAATGCAACTGCAAAGAAGCTCAGTGGAATTGCAAGAAGAAATGCTTGAGAGATTAAAGAGTTTGCCCTCCCAAGAATTTCAATGCCAAACTTTCTTGAAATAATGACACTATAAATGAACCTACTAGCACCAAAGATAGCGAGAGCAACGATGCTTGCCAAAGAATGCCTCAACATTAGTTTTCTCTCATAACTCATAAAAGAAAATCAGATAAAGCAAAATTTAACCTTTGCGGAATCCAAGGTAGAACCCAGCTACAAATGCTCCTGTTCCTGGAAGAATTCCTACCGCCCTCTCAGCCAAAGTTAAGGTTGATGTTGTTGCGCTTTCTGCAAGATTGAAAAGGGCATCGGTATTAATACTTATAACTCCTTTTTGTTGAAGCCAGAAAAGGCTCAATATATAAGCTCCTATCAAAGTAAGTACTATTTTGATGAACTTTTTAAGCGCATACCCCGTTATAAAACCCACAACTGCTCCTATTCCCATGTCACCCATTATTCCACTAATATCGAAGTTCATCATGCCTCACCGTTTATCTTTTTGGAAATAATTGATTAAATACTTTTGCTTTTTGATTTTATAATAACAAAATGTTTAAATGCTATGAAATCCAGATATTTACAATACATAAAAGTTTTAATGTTAGATAATATACACCATCAAAGGTGATACAGATGACGACTCCCATGGATAGACTGAAAGAGAAAATAACGAAAGAAGTTCTTTGGATGTACATACTGAGACTTCTAAAAGATAGAGCAATGTACGCATATGAACTTAAAAATGAAATAAAAGAGAGGTTTGGATTTGAACCCGCTACTGTAAGTAGTTACGTTGTTTTATACAAACTTGAACACGAAGGATACGTCACCTCAGAATGGCAAGAAAGTGAGACTGGAAGGCCCTCGAGAAAATATTACAAACTTACTGAAAAGGGAGAAAAGCTCCTCGAAGAAGGAATAAAATTTATAGAAGAATTATTAGAGAAGCTCAAATGACACTAACGTCCAGCTCCTCCTCTTGGCTCTCTAGCTTTTGCTCTTAGTCCCTTGTATCCGCACTTTCTGCATTTTTCTGCTTTCCATGGATTAGTAGCACCGCACCTCATACATATATATTTCCTAAATATCCTTGCCTCAGCTTCAGGAAACCTCGCCATTTTAATTCCCTCCATGATCTTGACTGTGTTCACTTACAAGCATTTCTTTTTAAGCTTTACCTTTTTTATATTATCCACCGAAAGCTTTTTAATCAAACCTTGCTCTTTCACTTATGAGCGGGGGTGCCCGAGCCTGGCCAAAGGGGACGGACTTAAGATCCGTTGCCGTAGGGCTACGCGGGTTCGAATCCCGTCCCCCGCACCAGTTTTTATAGAGATTCTGAAATAGTTTTGTGTATAAAACTATCATTTGAAATTCGGATATTTTTTTAAGGAAAAATTTTTATTTTCGAATTATCATTTTAAATACTAGAGGTGAAAAAATGCCAACCTTTCTCTTTATGCCTGAAGTGGAAGCGGTCTTCGAAGAACTTAGATTTGGCGAAGGAGTTTTAATAGAGTACAATTCCCTCACCCATCCAGATTTGTTGCTTTATATGCTTATTCAGTGGGCAAAAAAGAGAGAGTATAAAGTCGTCGTTGATGATAATCTTGATACATTTTACACTTTCAAGACAACGCTTGATCTATTAGGTCTTGATACCAGAATTTTAGAAGATATATTAGTTATAAAAACTGGTGGAAGAAAGAGAGTTGGCAACGTTATCGGACAAATTCCAGTTAATGACGTTCGTGTAGAATCTACTAAGTATATAAGCCTCTTTAGTTCCACAATAGAAAAAGGGAATGTAATTAACCCGGTGTTGGGCCTTGATAGGGCCTTTTATATACACAGTTCAAAAGAAGAAATCATGACATTATTGGGCAATGCTATAGCTTTTAAGGGAGACAAAAGAAGAATTGCATTCTATTTTGTCAATATTGATGTTCTTAACAAGATCCATCCAGCAATTTTATCTTGGCTTGAGGAGCTTGCTACAACAGTAATACGAGTTCAGGGACATTTAGAAAAAATGAAAGTAATTATCATAAAATCAATAAACGGACCTCTAACCGGAAAAGAAATAGTTGTATCACTCAAAGCATGAAAACTTACCTCCTTGCATTAAGAACAAGCTTATCAAAGAAAATCGAGATCCCAGAAGTAGGGGTGTAGACTCAAAAACATCTCTTCTAAATATAGATAGTTAAAAATAAAACTAGATAATCAAAGGTTTCTTAAACCTGGAAACCAGTATTTTCTACCTCTTTTTTCCTTCTCTTCATCCCATTCAGCCAATATCTTAACAGCTTCGCTAGCAACTAGGGCAGCTTCTTTTTCACCCTCTTTTCCAAACTGATTGGTTACTCTATTAGCAAAAACTGCACAAACACAACCTGCCCTAAGTCCATAAATATTCGCCAGAGTATAAAGTGTTGCTGCTTCCATTTCAAAGTTAGTAACCCTTGCTTGCCTTAAATCATCTATAAGGTGTTTTGCAAAGCTTGGGAAGTAACCATTTAAACCAGGTCTTGCCTGACCAACATAAAAGCTATCTGTAGAAGCTGTTATCCCCACATGATATCTAACACCTAAACTCTCAGCAGCTTCAATAAGAGCTAACGTTACCTCAAGGTCAGCTGCAGCTGGATACTCTATTCTAACATACTGTTTTGATGTCCCTTCCAGTCTAACGGCTGCTTTTGCTATTATTAAGTCACCGATTTCTATACCTGGTTGAATTGCACCAGTAGAACCAACTCTTATAAATGTATCCGCTCCTATAGCAGCCAATTCTTCAATTGCTATAGCAGTAGAGGGTCCACCAATTCCTGTGGAAGTAACGCTTATAGGAACTCCCTTGTATTTGCCTGTATGAGTTCTATATTCTCTATGAAAGGCTATTTCCTTGGCTTCATCCCAAAGGGTACTTATCTTAGGGACTCTCTCAGGATCACCCGGAAGAAGGACATATCTGGCAACATCTCCGGGTTTACAAGCTATATGATATTGATATCCTTCTTCAGTTTGAGGCCTGTCTGCTGGCATGAACTTCTTCATACACCTCACCTCCAGAGTTATTTTAGAAAAGACCTATATAAATGAAACCCTTAATAATAGAGAGGTGGTACTGTGTTAAAATGCCAAACATGCGGAAGGATTTATGAGAACTTCAAGATTATATGTAAGTGCGGTGGAGTTCTAGACTATATCAGTGAAATTGAAAATAACTTTGATTCCCTACTCAAAAAAGAGTTCCTAGATGTTAGAAGATATCTAGAGTTTTTGCCTGTAAAAGAAGAATTCCTACCAAAGTTGATACTTCCAATAACCCCAATTGTGAAAAGAGAGATTAATGAAATTCATGTTTTTTTCAAGCTCGAATACCTTATGCCAAGTGGCTCTTTTAAAGATAGAGGCACTTATGTAACGATAGCAAAGTTAAAAGAGGCAGGAATTAAAGAAGTTACTTTGGATTCCTCAGGCAATGCTGCTTTAAGTTTAGCCCTATTTGGAAAAAGTGAGGGGATAAAAACCCATATCTTTATTCCAGCGTATACGAGCGAAGGGAAAAAACAACTGCTCAAATTTTTTGGAGCAGAAGTGCATGAAATCCAAGGTTCACGGATGAAGGTACATGCAATGGCCAGAGAATTCAAAAAAGGACTTTACATCTCCCACTGGTATAATCCGTATTTCATTGAGGGAACTAAAGTGATAGCATATGAAACATATGAACAAATAAGAAGCATTGACTATATATTAACTCCCGTAGGTAGTGGAAGTCTTTTTTTAGGAGCTTATAAGGGATTTAAAGAACTAAATATTCTTGAAAAAATCGAGATTCCAAAAATGATAGCTGTCCAAGGAAAAGGTTATGAAAGTCTTTGTGAGAGGAGTGATGAAAGAAGCAATTTAGCAGAGGGAATAGCGATCCCTGAACCACCAAGGAAGAAGCAGATGATCGAAGTTTTAAAAACAACCCATGGAACATGCGTCTCCGTTGGAGATAGGGAGATCAAAAAAGCGCTTAATGAATTAATCTCTATGGGATTTCTTGTTGAACCAACTTCAGCAACAGCTTATGCAGGATTTAAAAAGCTTTTAAACGAGGAGTACTTTGAAAAGGGTTCTAAAGTTCTAATACCTCTAACTGGATCTGGACTAAAAAACGTTTAAATGGAGCCGGGAGGGGGATTTGAACCCCCGTAAAGCGGATCTGCAGTCCGCCGCCTCGCCTCTAGGCTATCCCGGCATTTTACCCTAAAGAAGATTTTTGGCGCCGCGGCGGGGATTTGAACCCCGGAGGGACCACGCCCATCGGCTTAGCAGGCCGACGCCATACCAGGCTAGGCTACCGCGGCATGCTCAACATTAAGGAGTCTGGGAGGGTATTTAAATCTTTCGCAAATGGCAACGCTAGAATCTATGAGTATGCACAGAGTGCCTTTTTGACGCCAGTATTAAAAAACCATTGACAAGAAATGGCCAATAGTTTAAAAGAACTTTCCATACATATGCTGAGGTATTGGGCAGAATATCAACCGCCTTCCCCACAAACAATCTGCACAACTGGGCTCATTACCCCAACAATCAACATCACTCGTAGTAACAAAGTCACATGACTCTCGAAGGGAACAATCTGTACAAGAGGGGTAGGCATAATTCTTCATGATAAATCGGAACCAAGTATAACGCCTACTTCTCCATATGTCGCTTAATCTTTCCTCTTTCACGTTTCCAAAAGAATACGCATTGACCTTTTTCTTTCTTCCAAAAATGTACTCATAGTAAGTATGAAGAAATCTGTAGCATGGGGCTACCTCACCATCCCATCTAATAACAGCAGCATTATTTTCATCAAACTCGCATCTTCTTTCACTCTTCAGCTCAAAATAGGGGATCTTCATATATAATCCATAATGAGCCATTTTTTCAAGCTCCTGGACATAGTACTCCATGTCAACACTACCATCATAAACAATGTCGTTTATTTGTTCTTCAGCCATTGGAATTAAATTTGAAAGCAACAGAGTATCAGCACCGATATCCCTAAGATAACGAGCTATTTTAGATAGTTGATTATAGTTTTCTTTAGTTACAACAACCTCAACACCAATAGAAGGTTTCCCTGTCCCATACTTCTTTTTTAATCCCACTAATTTTTGTATTTTTTTGGCTGTAAGAGCAGCGGCTAAATGTCCAAGAGTTATGGCACCAGAAACATTTGGAACAGTGTCCATGGAAAAATAAATCAACTCTACTCCAAGCCTTACAAGCTCTTCAAGAACCTCATCTGTAAGCAAAGTACCATTTGTCGAAATTCCTAAGGCAAAACCTCTTCTTTTTACCTCCCTAACCATCCTAATGAACAGAGGATGTACAGTAGGTTCTCCAATACCCCCAAAAAGTATCATCTCTAGCTTTGGAAATTCCTCTGCATCATCAAGAATTTTTAAAAACAGATCCCAATCCATGTCTCCTTCTTCATCTTCCCAATATTGTTTAAAACACATTTTACACTTTAGATTACACCGGCTTGTTATTTCAATATAAAGATACTTCATGTCAAGTTTGGGTTTTATTGTGACTTCTGCATCCCAGAGTTTGAATTTATGCTCCATTTAACCCCCTCCAGCGGGGGGGAATACACTAACTGTATCATCTTCTTTCAAGGGAGTTTCAGGGCCTTGGAGATGCTCTATGTTACGACCGTTAACAAGTATCATAAAACCTTTCTCAATTTCCTTTTTGAAACCAGGAAAAAGCTCATCCATTTTATCCAGAAGCTCCCTTACGGTCTTAACCCCATTTATCTCCATAGCCCTCTTTCCTGTGAATCCTATAAGAGTTGCAAAAAGCTTAACTTTTACCATTATTCCTCACCTTAAAAATATTTCACTTCAATAACATTAAAAATTTTTTATGAAAAAAATTTCATAAAAGAAAAAGACTCACATAAATTCATCAAGACCAAGCTCTTTAAGCTTCTCTTCTGGAATCTTTCCGTCTTCACTCCATCCACGAAGTGCATAGTATCTTGGAAGCATTTCTTTAAGTCTAACTGTGTGTCCTTTGTTTGGACCTTCTGGCATTGGCTCTTCAAGGAAGCGTCTTGGAAGAGTATCGTCTTTAGCTGGATCAAGGCCCGCTTTAAGGTTGAAGAGTCTCTCTGCATTCCAAATTCTTTCTCCAATCTTAAGATAGTCGTCAGTGCTAAAGTCCCAACCAAGACCTGCGTTGAGCAAATCAGTGTAGTCATCTGCCCCTAAACCAAATGTCGTGAATAGACACAATCCAGCAGCATCTATAACTGCAGTAAGGTGCTGGAAGATTATAAGCATCTTTACCTTCTCATCTCCTATGTCGTGTGGGTCCATTTTATATGGATATCCAAGAATTTCTGGACTTATCATGTAGTTCTTTATGTGACATCCACCACGATTGTTGGTTGCGTAACCTAATCCATGTCCTTCAGCACCTCTTGGGTCATATGCTGGGAGTTCCATTTTCTTAACTCCCATAAAGTACTCTGTTCCATTGTACATCTCAGCTAACCTGTATCCTCCTTCAGCAAGCTTGTCTCCAAAGCCTTCTCTCTTGGCTATCTTCTCGATATAGTAGTGAAGGACCTCGCTGTTACCAAACCTAAATGGCGGAGCTTCCCCAAGATCCTCATCTTTTATTAGTCCTTTTTCGTAAAGCTCCATAGCCGTTGCCAATGTTCCACCAGTTGATATAGTATCCAGACCAAATTCATCACACATATGATTAGCTTCAATTATAGTTGCTAAGTCATTTATGCCCATGTTTGAACCAAGTGCCCAAATGCTCTCGTATTCAGGCCCCTCAGTCTCTCCAACAGTGGGGAGTTTATTAACCCTTGCACATCCAATGGGACATGCAAAACAAGGTTTATTCCTAATAAGATACTTAGCAGCCATTGCTTCACCACTTTGTTCATAAGCGTATTCAAATACTCCTGTTTGGAAGTTCTTATGTGGATAAAGACCATTTTCATTTATTATATTCACTAGTACTGCAGTTCCAAACTTGGGCAATCCTCCACCACCAACTGGATCATTCCTTATCTTGTTCACCTTCTCTCTAACAACTTGCATGAATTTTTCCTTATCCGCAATAGGAACTGTTTTAGTCCCTTTTACAGCAATAGCTTTGAGTTTCTTACTCCCCATTACTGCTCCCGGGCCTCCTCTACCAGCAGCCCTGTGTTCATCATTCATCACTGCCGCAAATTTCACAAGATTCTCACCAGCTGGACCAATTTCTGCTATTCGGATATTCTTATCATTAAGCTCTTTTCGTATAATGCTCTCAGTTTCTCCTGTAGTTTTACCCCATAGATGAGAAGCATCTTTAAGCTCTATGTGGTCATCGTTTATGTAAAGATAGACAGGCTTTTCAGACGCTCCTTCAATTACTACCGCATCATAACCTGCTTTCTTGAGTTCTGCTCCAAAATAACCACCGGAGTTTGCAAATGTAATATACCCCGTAAGCGGGCTCTTAGTTATAACATTGTATCTCCCTCCGGTAGGGGCGCTTGTTCCTGAAAGCGGTCCTGCCGCTATTATCAATTTGTTATCCGGGCTCAGTGGATCTACAGTCGGATCCATTTCTTTTAGAAGAAGATATATCCCAAGTCCTCTGCTACCAAGCCATTTCTTTGCAATTTCTTCATCCCAACTTTCTACTTTTATTTCTCCAGTCGAAAGATTCACTCTAATATATTTTCCCCAGTTTCCATACATAAAGAAACACCTCGATGTACTATATGTTATACTTTATATATAAAAATTTAGGAAATCAGAAATGTTAATATATTGTAAAAAAGGTTAATTGAATAGTTAACGTCCAAACCTCTTCTCGTCTTGAAACCCCCCAATCAAAAGACGGAGAAGTTTGACTGTGTGTCAAGAAGAAACATAAATCAAAAATCAATATACCAGTAGAGCTCAACAAACTATAAATAATATATTTTCAATGAATCTAATGATGGAGCTTTTTAACTCAAAGCTGTGTGCTCTTTGCAAAGGGAGAAAATTGCTATGTGGGCGGCCTACTTGTCCGATTCTTGAACGTTTTAGAGTAGCTAAAAGTATAGAGGAAAAAATTAATCGTAGGGATATATTTGGCTCTTCTCCCCCGAGTATTTTCGTTGGAGAATACGGCTATCCAAAAGTTCGCATTGGCCCTTTAGTGCCACCTATAGAAGGGAATACCTCCCACCTCGACAGCCCTTTAAAATGGGCAGATAAAACAATAAAAGACATTCTTTACTATCGCTCTTTACTTGTTATGGGTGAGATGAAAGCGGATGTCAATATAAGGAAAAGTGGAAGACTTCTAAGTGAAGTACAAGAATTAGCCATGTCAATAAAACCTGTGGATAGTGAGATTCTACTTAAAAAGAAGCCCGTGTTGAAAGTTCTCCCAAGTGAATTTGCACCTCCCATAGGCCCAAAAGCCGAACTCCTCGACTTTGAACTCACTGAAAATCCAAAAATTCCAAAAAGAACGGACTATATCGTTAATGACGAGTTAAAAGCTGAACCAGCTATTATGCGTCTATATAACTGGGGGTTTGATGAGTACTATATCATAAGACTTCTTTCTGCCGGAATCTTAGGACTCCACAGAAAACTTGTCCCTACAAGATGGAGTATCACAGCTGTACAAGATACTATAGGGAAAAAACTTAGAAAAGAAGTTCTTCATTACGAACTAATAAATGAATTTGAGGTCTATTTTCATGAATTTCTTGGAAACAGATACGCTGTTATCCTACTGCCAGAAAGCTACGCATTTGAACTCCTTGAAGTATGGCTTAAGGGATCCCTCTTTGGAAGTGGGGAACCTGAGGTTCTTCATGACTATGAAGACTTTCGTGGAATTAAAGGATATGCAGAGCAAACTACTGGAGCGTACTACGCTGCCCGCCTAAGTGTTCTTGAAACTCTGAGAAAAAGAAGAAGACAAGCTCGGATACTAGTATTTAGGGAAATTACCCCAAGATACTATGCCCCTGTGGGAGTTTGGCAGATAAGAGTGGGAGTAAAGAAGGCTATGGAAAACCTCATAGGAAGATTCAACACACTACAAGAAGCCTTAAACGAAGTTAAAAAGTTCCTTGAACATCCATTTAATCAGTATCTTAAAAAAAGCTGGATTCTAAAGATGGAAAAACAAAGAACCCTCGATTACTACTTAAATTACCATAAGGTAACTTTTATATAGCTCCAAAGCTTAACATAAATAGGCCTTATTCTGCTAGAGGGGCCCCAAGAAGGGATGGACTATGGCTGACCTAATAGGAGCTATCAATGCAATTGGAAACTTAATCCTTCGGTTTATTATCGTAGCCCTAGCCCTCCTGGTTCGAAGAGAACTTAGGAAGAGAGATCTACATATCCTCAAGTTTTATGATCTATTGGTAATTAGTTTCATCGTCTATGCTATATCAAAGATATTCTTTTTACCTCTCAACTTAGATAGAGCTGGTCTCATTGATATAGATGAGAAAACTGCTAGAACATTAAATGGTATTGCTAACTTCCTAATAAACATTTTTGGGATACTTTTAGTCTATGCTTGGATAAAGCTGTTTAAGGGTTTAACTCAAAGATATAGGCTTATACCTATTGTCCAACCATTCCCTGGCGAACTCGCTAAGACCCTTCCCCCGGGAGTTTATATAACAAAGCACTCAGGAGAATTCTGTGAAAAGTGCAAAACTCTGTTACAAGGAAGAAAAGCGATCATAATAACACGACGGAAACCTGAAGACCTAAAATCAAAACTAGGGGTCGAAGTTCCAATTCTCTGGTTAGCAAAAGTTGAAGGTCCTGGTGTAATTTATCCACGCAATCTCGAACGCCTTGCACACGAACTCATCTCTTTTATGAGATCAGAAAAAGGACCAAAAAGTATCATAATTGATGGTCTTGAATACCTAATGGTTGAGAATGATTTTGAATCAGTGTTTAAGTTCTTGACGTCTCTAAAAGATTACGCTATCCTCACCGATACCGTGATAATCGTTCCAGTGAAGAAAGAAGCCCTTGAGAAAAGGAAATATGCATTACTTTTAAGAGAATTCCCAAAATTGGAAGAGCTTGAAGCTGTTCAAAAGGAATATTAGAGATACAAACTACCTCCAAGCTTCACCAAAGTTAAACTTTTTAACTTTTTTATTTCACTTTTACCCATGAGAAAAAAACTAGCCTTGATAAGTATTGACGGCAATGGGATGTATAATCTAAAACACATGCCCTTTTTAAGTGAACTTGCAGAAAAAGGTTTCTTCGAAGTTGTAGAGTCTATTTTCCCAACCCTTACAGATTTAGTTCATACAAGTGTTGTGACTGGAGTTACTCCCAAAAAACATGGTGTGGTTGAGAATGGATATTATGATAGAATAGCTGACAGAAAAGTAAACTTTTACGAGTATGAAGTGGCGTTTAATCCTCATGAAGTTATAAAAGCAAAGACAATAATCGATATTTTAAGAGAAACAGGAATAAAAAGTGCCTCTGTAACAGCGTATACAATGCCCCCTTTTAGTAACACTCACATTAGAATCTTTCCGCCATTCTTCAGTGATAACAATCTTTATCGTAAACATGGAAGGGATTGGAGAAAAGATCGCTGGGTTTTGAATTCAGCTCTCTATTTATACGAGGAATGCAAACCCGACCTCTTATTAGTACATTTTGCTTCTATAGACGGAATGCAACATGATTACGGCCCTCTAAGTGATGAGACTATGAAAGCTGTGGAAACTGTTGATACCGCCCTAAATACACTCTGGGAAAGATTGAGAGATGAGTATGCTTTTATAATCTTTGCTGACCACGGGCAAGAAAGTGTTCATACATGGGTTAATCTAAGGGTTTATCTCAAAAAACATGGTATTGAAACACTACGGGTTTCCTCTGGTGGAGGGGTTCATGTCTATTTAAAAGACTCTAATGAGGCTGAAGAAGCATATTATCTATTAAAACGAGCACCAGGGACTAAATATGTATTTTTCAGAGAGGATTTGCCCCATTTAGATACTCCTCAAAGTGGAGAACTCATAGTCTCAGCCAAAGAAGGTTACTGGTTCTGTTCCCACAAAGTATGTAACGGGATAAAAGGATCAAGTTACTGGGTAAAAGGCATGCATGGGTCTCTAAATGAACCCGTGATAAAAGTCCCCTTGATTTTATGGGGCTTTGAGAAAGCAAACTTAGAAAATGCAACTCTTTATGATATCGCTCCTACAATACTAAAGTTCTTTGGCATGGAAAAGCCGAAGGAAATGATCGGAAAAAGCTTACTATGAAACTATGGAACTCGTAAAGTAAAACCAAAATATTTCTAATATTCAGCCAAAACCGTATATACCTTGAGGTTCACTTTCTCAATAGAAAAATCAACTCTTTGTAATCACATTTTTTAATCAATCAATGAAAGGAGGTAATTTTACGGAATATGAATATATAGTGGTAGGTTCCGGTGCCGGAGGGGCAACCATAGCAAGAGAACTCAGTAAAAGAGGAAAAAATGTCCTAATTGTCGAAGCTGGGAAATATGAAAGGAAAATCGGAACATTTAAGGATTCTCTCAGGTATTTTGAAACGACCGGATACAAAACTCCAAGAACTTCCAAGGAAGGAGTTATTCTGTGGAGAACTATAATGGCTGGTGGTTCTACTGTTGTTTCCTGTGCAAATGGAACAAGGTGCCTTCAAGAAGAGTTTAAAGACTTTGGAATAAACCTAGAAAAAGAATTCCAGGAAGCAGAAAAAGAAATGAAAATTGCTCCCACCCCAGAGAGTCTATTATCAGAAGCTTCCTTAAGGATTAAAGAAGCATCAGAAGAACTAGGGTATACAATGGAACCAATGCCTAAATTTTTAGACTTTGCTAAATGTGCCAGATGTGGGAGTTGTACTTTTGGATGCTTTCAAGGAGCAAAGTGGACTGCATTGGATTACCTAAATGACGCCATAGCTAACGGTGCCAATGTGATTTACGAAACTAAGGTAGAGCAGATCATCTCAGAAAACGGAAATGCTAGAGGCATTAGGGGAAAAGGAAAGAATGGATACGTGGAGATTAAAGGTGACAATATCATACTAGCAGCAGGTGCCTTAAGTACCCCTATAATTCTCCAAAACTCTGGAATATCCGAGGCAGGAAGAAATTTGTTCATTGATATTCTTGTAAACGTGTACGGGAAAGCAAAAGGGTTGAACCAAGTAAGCGAACCCCTTATGGCTCTTGTGAATCATGAGTTTCATGAGGAAAAAGGATTCATTCTCTCCCCCCATATAAACGCTAACAAAACAGTTAGATTCATGGAAGCGGGAATGAAAGGCTTCATGATGCCCACAAACAAGCTCGTAGGAATAATGGTAAAAACTGCAGATGATGCATCAGGTAGAGTTTACCCTGATGGAAGTGTTTCAAAAGCAATGACCAAAGATGATTGGAAACGAGTAAATGAGGGTTCATCAATAGCAAAGGAAATCTTAGAAAATATCGGAGCTGAGCCTAAGTCTATATTAGTCTCAAAACCCCAAGGGGCACACGTCGGAGGAGTAGCTGCTATTGGAAATGTAGTTGATGAGAATCTTGAAACAAAAATAAGAAATCTATATGTCTGTGATGCAAGTGTTTTGCCAAAAGCTCCTGGATTGCCACCTATTTTGACAATAGTGGCTTTAGCTAAGTGGCTTGGGAAAACATTAGTTCACTAACTTTCTCTTTTTCCAGAAATTTGAGAATAGAGAAGAAAAGAAAATATCATCTAGAGGATTGTGCAATCCTCTCAATTTCTTCTTTCTTGCTGTATGCGAAACTCTTTGTATCTTTGTTAGCTGCAGCTATAATTTCTTCAGCCAAAGCTTCAGCGTAACTTATCTTGTTCTTATAACACTTAGCGCTTGCACCAAGGGCAATATTTCTTAATGCAACATCAAGCCTTCTCATTGGAGAAATGTCGACAGCAAGGTGGTATCTAACTCCACCAAACATGATGTTTGTGGTATCTTCTCTTGGAGCAGAGTTCTCAAGAGCCTTAACAAGAACTTGAATTGGGTTCTGCTTTGTTCTTTGCTCAATAATCTTGAATGCCTCTTTTACAACTTCATAAGCCTTTACCTTTTTGCTCATCAATGAGCGGTGTTCTCTCCTCATGAAGTGACCGCCAATTTTGTAACTTGAAGCACCACTTCTCATGACCTTGTTAATTAGTCTTTCAACTACGTGAACGTTCGCTTTGCCAAACTGTTTCTTCGCATGCCTTCCGTGGCTGTGGGGAAGGATTCTTGGTTCAAGATTAATGTAAGGTCTAAGAGATGGATCCTCAACGACAACTTCCTCAACACTCCATCTACCAAAGACCTTGAGATCTTTTGGTATGAAAAATCTCTCTTCTAGTGATTTGGCCATTAGCATCACCTTCTTGGCTTTTCTTTTTTACCTTTAACTATTTCTTTGAGGGAAGTTCTGTTAACAATGACAACCTTGTATCTAATTCCTGGGATATCACCCATAGATCCACCTTTTGGACCACCAATTCCCTCAATGATAACCTCATCGTGCTCGTCAATGTGTTTAATAGCACCATCACCAGGAGTGAACGCAGTGATTACCTTACCATTCTTGATAAGTTGGACTCTAACAGCCTTTCTCATACCTGAGTTTGGTTGCTTAGCTTCAACTGCTATTTTTTCTAAGACTATTCCTCTCGCCTGTGGTGCACCCTCAAGAGGATCGCTCTTCTCCTTAAGTCTAAGTACTCTTCTCTTATAAGTTATGTCACTCCATCTGAACTTCTTTCTCTTAAGTTTAAGCTTTCTTCCAGCAAATTCACCGTAAGGGGCTTTCTTTCCAGCCATGATCATCACCTCAAATTACTACAACTTCCTCAATTCCATGATGCCTCTCCATTAGTTCCTTGACAAGATTTATATTTTGCCCTCCCTTACCAATGGCTCTCGGCTTATCACGCTGATTGACATCAAGGAGGGCAACCTTTTTCCCATTTTTCTTTTCAGTTATGTGTACTTTTTTAACCCTTACGCCCATTGTTTTATAAATGTTCTTAATGAATTCTTCTGGATTTTCAGAATGCTCTATTAATTCAATATCCTTACCAATCATGCCTTGTACCCTTTTAACATTGCTTCCTCTTTTTCCTAATGCTAGACCCATCTCACCATTCTTTATAACGAGGACTAGCCTGTTCCTTGCCGTGTCAATTAAACAGTCGAGAACTGTAGCTCCTGTAAGACTCTCAAATAGTGCAATATATTTTATCTGATCAGTGTTTAGTTTTAGTGGCATTTTCACTTACCTCCAGCTAATGAGAGTATTTTACTTTCTCCTGGCTCTACTATTGCCATTGAAGCTATTACGAAGGGTTTACCTAGGAGCGTTCCTAGTTCCACACTAGTCCCCTCAAATTCATATACCGGTATGCTGCTGAGCTTTGCATAATAGTTGATATCATCCTTAACCTCCTTTGGTGCATTTTTAGCTATGATTATAAGCTTAGCTTCACCTGTCTTGGCAAGCCTTATAGTCTCATTTGATCCAAGGATAACCTTCCCTGTCTCAATAGCTTTTCTAAGTTCGAATGCTAAATCCATTACCTACACCTCCTTTACTCTTCTTCCACCGGTTTTTTAATTGGTAATTTCATTGCCAACCTAACGATCCCCGTTCCTACTGGAACGGGTTGACCAATTAGGACATTCTCCACAACTCCATTGAGGGGATCTACTTCTCCCCTTTCAGCAGCTTGAATCAAATGCTGAACAGTAATCTCAAACGCCGCTCTTGCGAGCACGCTTGCCTTTGCACCTACGATACCATGTCTTCCAATAGGTCTCACAATACCATCAATAGTCATCATATCAGCGACGAGCATGATGTGTCTCACATCAACCTCAAGACCTTGCTCCTGCATTGTGTTAACTATTTCCTCAATTATTGCGTTTCTTGCTGCTTCAATACCAAGTACCTGAGCTATTTCGTGAATATTGTTTGTTTTCGTCCTTGTGGGATCAACACCCGGAACTTTGAGTACTTGCTTGAAGTTTGAGCCCTCTGTGTAGATAACGTATTCGTCACCCTCTTTTCTGATGACTGTTTTTCCTACGCCTGAGAGTCCTTTTAAGCGATGCTTTTTAACTTTATCGGCAAGTCTTCTAAGAGTTGAAACATTCTTAGCTTTTTTCAGTCTAATTGTCAAGGTAGTACCTTCGGACTCTATCTCGGCAGATTTAAATGAGCGTTCAATTTTCGCTTGAATCTTCTCCATGGTTAAACCACTTTTTTCAAGTCGCTCTGGATCTATATCAACTACAAATTCCATGTTAAGTATATCTAGAGTCATGCTTCTTGCAAGACTTTCTAGTGTAGTTCCCTCAATCCGTTTTGCAACTTCACGGGCTTTTTCACTATCATACCTATGCTCTTCATCAAGATACACTGTCATAATTGGTGTTGATGGATTCTTTCTAGCATCCACTATCTCAATGATTCTTGGCAAACCTAAGGTAACGTTAATTTCAGCTACACCAGCATAATGGAAAGTGTTTAGCGTCATCTGTGTAGAGGGTTCTCCTATGGATTGCGCTGTCACAGTGCCCACAGCCTCTCCAGGCTCTACTAAGGCATGTTCATATTCCTGAACGACTTCATTAATTATTGCCTCAACTTCTGCCTTTTTCAGTTTGTATTTCTCACTATAGGAGACCAACTTCTCCAAGAGCTCCTCCCTCAACTTCTCTGGCAGGTTGGAGGCTTTACTTTCAACAAGCTTTTTGATAGTTGATCGTGATACCATGACCTTCACCCCTTCTCCCTGAGCTTTATCAATGTTCTTGTTATAATCCTATCAATATCAACAGTTTTTCCTCCCCAACTCTTCATTGGGTCCACTCCGTCCTCACCGTATCTGAACTGCACAACAATTCCTGTTGGGTCTCTCACAGTCCCATCATAGTCTACTTTGAGATCCTGCAGGGCGTTTATAAGTCTACGTTGCATGTAACCACTTTGTGCTGTTCTAACAGCAGTGTCAACGAGACCTTCTCTACCACCCATTGCGTGGAAGAAGTACTCCTGAGGTGTTAAACCGCTCTTATATGAGTTTACTATGAAACCTTTTGCTCTTGCACCAAGGTCTCCAGGCTTGAAGTGGCTTAATACTCTGCTCCTATACCCTCTATACAGCCTCTTACCTCTAATAGACTGCTGACCAAGCATAGCGGCCATCTGAGTGATGTTGAGAATCTTACCTCTTGCTCCAGTTTTGGCCATGATGACAGTGTGATTATTCATACCTAAGTACTTCTCTGCCACTTTACCAGCGTTATCTCTAGCCTCAGATAGAACCGCCATTATCCTACTTTCAAGAGTTTCCTCTAAGGTTTTACCTGGTAAAGGCTCTAACTCTCCATTCCTGTATGCCTCTATAAGTCTCCGTACTTTATCCTCTGCTTCCATTATTATTTCTCTAATTCTTGCCTTAGCCTCTCCAGGAAGATCTTCATCGTCTATTCCAGTAGTGAATCCTTTGTGGGTGATAACCCATATTGCCAATTTCGTCACTTGATCGAGGAACTGTCTAGCTCTCTCAACACCATACTCTCTAACTATAATGTCCAACAACTTACCATCTTCTCTACCATATGCCTTCTTGTCTATTGCACCACTAAGCAATTTACCTTTTAAGATGTAAACAAATCCGTCTGTAGCCACCTTTCTAATCTCTTCTTCGCTTGGAATGAGTTTCTCTTCAATAAGCTTTTCAATAGGCTCACATTGAGACGGGTCATCACATAATTTGTTTTTATACCATACTGTTAGGTCTTCAGGGAGTAGCAGGGAGAATATAGTCTTTCCACTCCAGTATTCAACGCCATTTTCAACTTTATCTGGTTTTGGAAGCTCTTTTACCTCAACTCCTGCGAACATTAGCATATGCTCCACTTCATATTTAGTGAAATATGCCCCTTCCCTAGTTAGGAGGTATCCTCCCGATATGTGGTCTTGAATACCTCCAATAATTGGCCCACCGTACCTTGGAGATAAAATATGATTCTGGACTTCCATCAAAATCCTAGCTTCTGCTTGGGCCTCTTCTGTTTGTGGTACGTGAAGGTTCATTTCATCTCCATCGAAATCAGCGTTATACGGTGGACAAACTGCTAGATTGAGCCTAAACGTCCTATATGGCATTACTCTAACCCTATGGGCCATGATACTCATTCTGTGAAGTGAGGGTTGTCTATTGAACAGAACAATATCCCCATCTAGGAGATGTCTTTCAACAGTCCACCCAATATCAATCATGTTGGCGATAGTCTCTCTATTGCTTTCCATGAGACGAATCCTTCTACCTTGTGGGTCTATAACATAGTTTGCTCCAGGATATTTTTCTGGGCCATTGAGAATCATTTTCCTTAATTTTTCAATATTGAATTCAGTGACTTTTTCTGGAATAGTAAGCTCCATTGCCACTACCAAAGGAACTCCCACTTCATTTATACTTATCATGGGGTCTGGACTGATTACTGTACGAGCAGAGAAGTTAACACGCTTACCACTAAGGTTCTTCCTGAATCTTCCCTCCTTACCCTTAAGTCTTTGGGCAAGAGTCTTAAGAGGCCTTCCACTTTTGTGTTTTGCCGGAGGAATTCCTGAGGTTTCATTGTCAAAATATGTAGTAACGTGATATTGCAGAAGATCCCAAAGGTCTTCGATAATAAGTTGTGGGGCTCCAGCTTCAATGTTTTGCTTTAAACGTGCGTTAATTCTTATAATATCAACAAGTTTGTGTGTAAGGTCATCCTCAGCCCTTATACCACTTTCAAGTGTTATTGAAGGTCTCACATTGACTGGTGGAACTGGCAGAACTGTAAGTATCATCCACTCAGGCCGTGATTTCTCAGGATCAAGTCCCAAAAGTGGCAAATCCTTATCGATAATCTTCTCAAACCTATCTCTTATCTCACTAGGCATCATTCTGTGTCTATATTCGTTTCCTTCTTCGTCAGTTCTTATCTCCCAATATATTGTTGGTCTCTCAAATTTTATTGGAAATTGAGGGGCCCCACAGTGAGGGCATACCATTCTTTCTTTTGCTTTTTTATGAATCTCTGAGATTAATGCATCAATTTCGCTCTTTCTAGCCTCGTTTATACTCAACTTAGCCATATACTCTTCAATCTCATCATCTGTAAGCTTAATTCTTCCACATTCCCTACAAGTGCTCTCAAGAGTCCTGTAAATTGTTTTAGCAAATCCAACGTGGATCACTGGTCTTGCGAGTTCTATATGTCCAAAATGACCAGGACACTCCTTATAATTGGCACCACAAGTTTCACATCTAAGATTAGGGTCTATGACCCCCAATCTTCTATCCATTAGACCCCCATCTATTGGATAGCCATCCTCTGAGTAAGTGTCTGGAACTGTGATTTCTGCAGCACTCATTTTTCTAATTTCTTGAGGGGAGAGCACACCAAACTCAATACTCCCAATGACCTTTTTCATTGAATGCATGACTATCACACCCTCTCCTTAAGTTTTAATGATGGTCTAATACCCATCGCCTTTATCTCGTCAAGCAACAACTTGAATGCATAACTCATCTCTACCCTACTTATATTCTCCTCTTCTCCACATACGGGGCAGTAAACCTTATCCCTACGCTTATCTTCGACTGCTAAATGTCCACAGCTCTCACATACCCATACTTCTGTCTTATCGCTTTCCTCTAGCAATCTTTCAACTAATAGCATTGATGCCCCATGTCCTATAAGCACATCACGTTCCATTTCACCAAATCTTAAACCACCTTCTCTAGCTCTACCCTCAGTTGGTTGCTTTGTAAGAACCTGTACTGGTCCTCTTGAACGGGCGTGGAGTTTATCAGCTACCATATGGTGGAGTCTCTGGTAGTAGATGACACCTACAAAGATATCTGCCTCAAGCTTTCTCCCTGTGATTCCATCATACATAACTTCTCTTCCAGAGTGCTTGAAGCCAAGTTCTTCTAGTTCTTTTCTAAGTTTTTCCTCTGGTTCTCCAATAAATGCAGTTCCATCGATCCTTCTTCCTTTTAGAGATGCTACCTTTCCACCTATTGCTTCAATTAGCTGACCAACAGTCATACGAGATGGAATACCGTGTGGATTAACTATGAGATCGGGTACTATTCCATTCTCTGTCCAAGGCATGTCCTCCTGAGGAACTATAAGTCCAATCACACCCTTCTGTCCATGTCTTGAGGCAAACTTATCTCCAAACTCTGGGATTCTAAGGTCTCTAACGGTTACCTTAACGAGTTTAGTACCATCTCCTGTTTCGGTGATAATAACCTTGTCCACAATACCCTCTTCTCCGGGTCTCATTGTAACACTTGTTTCTCTTCTTCCCTGTAAGATTCCAGCTCCCAAACTGGTTTGTTCTTCAAGGAATCTCGGTGGAGATGTTCTTGCAACTAGAACATCTTTTCCCCCAACCTTTGATTCTGGGAATGCTATTCCATCTTCATCAAGATTTCTATAGTACTTTTCACCTAAGAATCCTCTAACGGTTGGATCTGGGATTTCAAACTTATCAGTTTGTCCACCCATGTATTTCTTTTCTTCAGCTTCATATGTCCTGAAGAATGTTGATCTTGCCAGTCCTCTCTCAATTGAGGCCTTATTCATAATAACAGCATCTTCCATGTTATATCCACTATAGCTAAGAATTGCAACAACAAAGTTTTGACCAGCAGGCCTTTGTTCAAAACCTACAGCTTCCATAATTCTCGAGTTAACAAGTGGAACCTGTGGGTAATGCATCAAATGACCTCTAGTATCAACTCTTATTCTGAAGTTAGCCCATCCCAAACCAAGGCTCTGCTTGGCCATACCAGCTCCATAGGTGTTTCTTGGAGCAGCATTGTGCTCCGGATATGGAACGAGCGAAGCAGGTAATCCTAGGATGGCAGCAGGCATTATTTCCAAATGTGTATGCTCCTCACTAACTTCCCACGGCCAAGTGGCAACGTAAGCATTCTCTTCTTCCTCAGCATCGAGGTATTCAATAACACCCATTCTCACCAAATCGCTCCATTTTAATGTTCCGTTCTTTATCGCTTCTATATGCTCCTTGGTCAATTTTGGAACACCATTTTCCACTATAATGAGGGGTCTTCTGACTCTACCATCGTCGCTGTTGATGTAAATTTCCCTGACATCTTCATAGTATGCTACGTTTATCACATCGCTTATCCTTCCTGCCCGTCTGTCGTCTTTTATTCTGTTAACCAATGCCACACCATCTCTGTAAGTACCAATAAGAACTCCATTAAGGTAAATTCTCCAGTCCTCCGGTTCAGGCCTTTTCTCCTCAATATGAACTATTCCAAGACTCTCTAAATATGCAAACACTTCTTCCTCAGAAATTGCTGTAGTAATCTGGGCCATAAGAGATAAGTTCTTAACCAGTCCACAATTGGGACCTTCTGGGGTCTCAGTGGGGCATATTCTTCCCCAATGGGTTCCATGCAGATCTCTTGCCTCAAAATGAGGCTGATCTCTGCTTAATGGAGAAGTAACTCTTCTTAAGTGAGAAAGTGTGGACATGTAGTTAGTTCTATCAAGCAATTGACTAACACCAGTCCTTCCTCCCGGCCAAGCCCCGGTTGCAAGAGCATGTTCAATTCTTTCAGTTAATACATCCGGTCTCACAGAGTTCCTCACAAACCTTTGGATATCCTGAAAAGTATATTTTTCTCCTTTTCTTTGGTAAGTCTTAGTTAGTTGATATTGCATGTCCTTCACAAGTTGACCAAATGCAACTCTGAAGAGATCTCTTAAAAGGTCACCAGCGAGTTTAAGTCTTTTACTGGCATAGTGGTCTTTATCGTCTTCGCCTCTTAGTCCAAGTGAAAGTTCAATAACTTTGAGTGCCATCATTCCTAGATAGTATGCCTTCTTTATCCTGTCTTCAGGGGTCACTCCCATGTGTGGAAGGAGATTGTTGTCAATTATTGATTGGGCCCTTCTAAGCCGGTATTCTCTTGGTTGTCCAGGCATTGCTTTTTTCCCAATGTAATCCAAAGCCTCTTCTTGAGTTTGTACATCACTTGCATCTTCCAAGTTATCAAAGAGAACTTGTTGAACTTCAGGGTTATTGCTCACGGCATCAACTATCTCTTTATCACTTTCGAGTCCAAGGGCCCTCATAAGGTGCACAAACTTAATAACTCCTGGTACATTGGGGATTGAAACATACAACAACCCATCTTTTCTTCTTTCCACAGTTATTAATGCCCTATAACCATGCCTATATGAGAAACACTTTGCTATATACCTATTCTGCCTTTCATCAATTTCAACAAGAGTTCTGTTTGGAGCTAAATCCTCGATAGATACAATAACCCTTTCAGAACCATTAATAATGAAATATCCTCCTGGATCTCTTGGATCCTCTCCATATGCTATAAGCTCTTCAGCACTTAGGTTGTAAAGGCGACAGATTTTAGACTTAAGCATTACCGGAAGTTCTCCAATCCTAACTTCCACAGGTTCTTGTTCAATTCCCTTTACGACTGGTATCATCTCCAAGAAAATTGGAGCGGAGTAAGTTAAATTTCTAATTCTAGCATCTATAGGGTATAAAGGTTTTCTTTGCCCGTGGGCTTCCTGGAATTCTGGCTCTCCAAGCCTTATCCTTCCAAATTTAACTTCAAAGTCTGGTATATCTGGCTTAACCCCACCAAATTCGTTAATTACCTCTTGCATTCCATGGTCAATAAAGGCATTATAAGAATCAAGATGCTGTCTTACAAGCCCTTTTTCATTCCAGTAGCTTTTCATAACATGCCAAAGATCATCCGGAGTAACCTCAACAACAGTAGGACCTCTCATGTTCTCACCTCAAAACCTCAATCTTCAACAACAATCCTATAATAGTAATAAACCCCCGCAGTAGGGCTTTTTCTTTTTATTTCTATTACATCCCCAACCTTAGCCTCAAGTGCTTGAACTACCGGATCACTTGCCTTGATTTGTGGTAACTGAGAAGGCTTAATATTGTATTTTTTCAGTAATTCTTCCTTCTCTTCCTCATTGAGTACCCTATGCTCAGGAACTAACACATGATCAAATATTGTAAAGGTTTTTTTCGCCGTCACAGAGAATTGCCCCCTTTAAAATTTTTTAGAAGGTACACCCTCTCACTACCTCCAGCTTTTAATTTGAGTATATAAGCTTTTCGAGAGTTTAGTCTGAAGGAGGGTTTATATTGTTTGCGTAAAGTTTAAGAATTCCCTTGAAACGCATGAGAGGCTATTGATGTGCGCTTATGCACATTTTGATGGTGGGGCCGCCGAGATTTGAACTCGGGTCACGGGCTCCCAAAGCCCGCAGGATAGACCAAGCTACCCCACGGCCCCATTGTAATGACTGGAGCCCCGGGCGGGATTTGAACCCGCGGCCTGCGGATTACAAGTCCGCCGCCCCACCAGGCTAGGCTACCGGGGCACCGAAATGAAGAAGGCCCTAGTGAGTATATAAACTTTTCGCTAAAACCATACCGTAAGCTTTATAAATGCACTTATACTCCCTATCATTGGGTTCGTGCCGCCGTAGCTTAGTCGGTAGAGCGCCGGACTGTTAATCCGGTGGTCGCCCGTTCAAGTCGGGCCGGCGGCGCCAATCAATTATGGGCCCGTAGCTCAGCCTGGTCAGAGCGCGCGGCTCATAACCGCGTGGTCGGGGGTTCAAAGCCCCCCGGGCCCACCACTTCCTTTTCAAAAACAAGCCACTCTTCTTGAGACTCTAAATCCACTAAATATCCGTATAATAAACCTTCTTCAAATTCTAACTTTAATACGCACTTTCGTTTAGTTAAAAGTCTTTTATGAACCCATTCAGGAAGTTTTTCTGGATCTATCCAGATGAGGAAATCCTCAACATAAATTCCAATTAAGTGATGATTTTTGAAGAGATATCCTCTAATGTGTAATAGTTCAAAATACCTAGTTTTACCAGATTCCATAATAGAAAAATATTTCACTTCTGATGCCATAGGATCCCACCACAATAAACTTAGAACTTAAAAGATTTTAGGAACTCGGTGAAACGAAAGTTCCACAGATCACAGTTTCTCATTAAAGAATTTAAGAGTTTAAAATAACTTGATTGTTCAAAAGAAACCATGAGAAACAGGTGTTTTGGCGGGCCCGCCGGGATTCGAACCCGGGACCTTCGGCTCCGAAGGCCGACGCCCAATCCCCTAGGCCACGGGCCCTCAAAAAAGTTATAACAAGTGTATACATAAAAGTTGCGGTGATAAAATGATACTGCCAGATCATAAAATTAAGAAAGAAATATTAATCGAACCTTTCAATGAAAAGTCTCTTCAGCCAGCAGGCTATGATCTAAGGGTTGGAAAGGAAGCTATGGTAAATGGGAAGTTCATAAATGTCGAGGAGGAAGGAAAAGTCATTATCCCTCCCAAAGGCCATGCATTGATACTAACCTTAGAAAGAGTAAAACTCCCTGATGACGTCATGGGAGATATGAGACTAAGGAGTACCTTTGCAAGAGAAGGCCTTTTAGGGAGTTTTGCTTGGGTTGATCCAGGATGGGATGGAAATCTCACCTTGGCATTGTTCAATAGTTCTGAAGAAGAAGTAGTACTCCATTATGAAGAGCGGTTCGTACAAATAGCATTCCATCGCCTTGAGGAACCCTCAAGCAACCCTTATCGTGGTAGTTACCAAGGCAGTCAACACTTAAAGCTTTCAAAAAGAAAAATAAGATAAGCTTTATTCTCTTCAATTTTCATAGTTAGATTAGTACTATTACCATGCTACAAGAACCTCAAAAATGGTTTTACATAGAAATATAAGTGAAAGGAGAAAATAGAAGGGAGTTCAGCCGAAGAGTGCACCAAGTCCAGCGAGAGCCTCTTCTTCCTTCTCCTCTTCCTCTTCTTCCTCTTCTGCTGGAGCTTCTTCTGCTGCAGCCTCAGCAGCTGGAGCTGCAGCTGGAGCAGCTGCAACTGCAACTGGCATTGCAGCTTTCTCAATGACTTCCTCAATGTTAACTCCCTCAAGGGCTGCAACTAGAGCCTTCACTCTTGCTTCATCAACTTCCACACCAGCAGCTTGAAGGAGGTTCTTTATGTTCTCCTCAGTTATCTCCTTACCAGCAGCGTGTAACAATAAAGCAGCGTATACATACTCCATCTCCTTACACCTCCAAGTTATCTTTATTTTCCCATTATTAGATGCGCATCAGCCAAATAAGGCTCCCAAACCAGCGAGAGCCTCCTCTTCTTCCTTCTCCTCTTCCTCTTCTTCTTCAACTTTTTCCTCAGCCTCTTCAGCTGGCTGAGGCTGAGCCGCTATAACTTGTGCTTGTTGGTTTAAAAGCTCTTTGGTCTTCTCGTCAAGCAACTCCTCTGGTAACTCTTGAGCTATGAGCAATGCAATTCTGAAGGCCTTGCCAAGTATATCTCCAGCAGTCTCTTTGGTAACATAGCCTGCTTCCACAGCGACATTCTTTGCACCAAGGAATGCCTTTTGTATAATTGCTTCAATTGTTTGCTTTGTTGGATATGCTACGTTAACTGACAAGTTAAACGCGTGCATATAAGCTTGTTGAAGCATGCTAATGTATTGTGCCTCATCAATTGCAAGTACCTCTGGAGTGTAAACAATACCATCCTCATAAGCTGCGAGTAGCTTGAGACCTACTTCAAGAGGCTCAATTCCAAGCTGGTTAAGTATATTAGCCAGTTGAGGAGTTATAATCTCGCCTGCTTTTAATACAACTGTATCTTTTTGTATTGATACCTTACCTTTCTCAATTCTTGCAGGAATTCCTAAAGCTTGCATCTCACCAACAAGGGGTCCGGGGGACAGTGGTGTCGGACCTGCTGGAACTACAATGTCTCTTGGTGCTGGAACTCCAGGTTTTGCTGGAGCTGGCTTTTTGCTTTCTTCAAGGAATTTATAGAGCTTAAAGGGATTCATTTCAGTTACAAGTATTCCTGCTCCACCCTGAATGTGATCAACAAGCTTCTCAATCTCAGGATTTCCAAGTTCTTGTGCTGCCTTTCTGAGGGCAATTTCAATTAATGTATTTCTTGAAACCCTGAAAATTGCCTTACCCCTGAGGCTCTCTCTCATCTTTGATAATGGATAAGCTGGAACATCTGCCACATCTACCAGTGCAATTACTGGATAACTTTTGATAAGCTCAGCAAGTTCTTCTACTTCTTTTTTCTTCCACTCAGCAACATGAGCCATCTATATCACCCCTCTATTTTTACAGCTGGGCCCATTGTCGTTTTGACGTATGCTGACTTGACTTGGTTTTCTCCTCTCTCAAGTTTTCCTATTATTGCATTGAGCACTGTCTCAATGTTTTCAGCGAGTTTCTCGTCTTCCATAGCCTCAGTGCCAACTGGGGCATGAACTACTGGGTTGTTCTTAAGTTGTATTCTAACGGTCTTTTTAAGTTTCTCAACAAATGGGGTAAGGTCTGTCACCATTGGAGGAACTACTACAGGCATTTTGTTTCTTGGACCTAAATACCTACCCAGATACCTACCAATCTTTGGCATCAATGGGGCAGCCGCAATGAAAAAGTCGTAGTTCTTTGCTATTTTCCTCGCAGCCCTTGGATTGCTCCCCAATTCTTCTAATTCCTCACCACTAATTACCCTAAGCCCGAGCTTTTTAGCCGCCTCGGCAACGGCACCATCAGCGATGACCGCGATTTTTGGTTCCTTCCCACGACCATGTGGCAGAATAACCTCAAGCTTAAACCTATTCTCAGGTTTTTTAAGGTCAATATCCTTGAGGTTTACTGCCACTTCGAGGGTCTGTGTGAAGTTACGCGGCTTAGCCCGGGCCTTTGCCTCCTTCACCGCTTCCACGATTTTTTGCCTATCAAAGGCCATTTTTCTGACCTCCCTCTTTTTTATTTAAACTGGAAGGAAAAATCAAAAATTCGTAAAAGAGGAGATTTTTAAACTTTTCCCTCACTCTTCCTTTGCAAATACTTCATCATAAATTCCTTCATCAATCTCTTTCTGCACTTCTCTTGGATCCTTGCCTTCAATAGTGACACCCATGCTTAAAGCCGTCCCGATAACCTCCTTAGCAGCTGCTTTTAAGTCAGCTGCTAACATTTGCTGTTTCTTTGCTCTTGCAATTTTAATTACTTGCTCCATTGTTAGATTACCCACAATGTTTCTTGTAGGCTCATCCGATCCTTTTTCTAGACCCAGTTCCTTCTTTATGAGTTGGCTTACTGGTGGGGTTCCTACTTCTATCTCAAATTGCCTTGTCACTGGGTCAACAATGATCTTAACTGGAACCTGCATTCCAGCGAAGTCTTTAGTTGCTTCATTTATCCTGTCAACAACTTGCTTAACATTTAATCCCAGTGGACCAATAGCTGGACCCAATGGAGGACCGGGAGTAGCTTTACCACCTTCAACTAACACCTCAACGATTTGTTTCTTTGCCATTCTCTTCACCCCTCTACTCCTCTGAGCGTTTGCTTATAAGCCTAACGTATTCTCCCCTAACAGTTACGGGGATTGGTACTATTGCTCCAATTAGTTCAACAACAATCTCATCTTTTGATTCATCAACTCTGACAACTTTAGCTTTCTCACCCTTAAATGGACCAGCAATTAATTCAACGATATCTCCTGGCTCAAATCCACTAACAGCAGGTTTCTCTTCGAGAAAATGCTCTATTTCACTAAATGAGATTGGCCCTGGAAGTGTACCTTTCGCATGCCTGATGCCTCTTATTGCCTCATCCACCGCAGCTTTTTCTATGGCCTCAACAAAAATATATCCCCTAACTTTTGAGGGGGATAATATAGCCATAATGGGCAAGCTGTAAGTTTTGGCCTTACTGTAAATAAGCTTGGCTGTATTCTCCTCTTGGCCTACTGTTACACGTACTGCAAATATTTTGTTCTCACTCATCTTTATCACCGATTAATCTTCAAGTTCCTTGAACTAAAGAGCCAATAACACGGATGAGCATCCCAATAATGCCAACCAAAATTATTCCAATGCCCGTTATTTTAGCAGCAAGTTTGTATTCTTTCCAACCCGGTTTTTTTGTGACTAGGAAAACCCTCTTGGACTCAGAGAGGAAACTTTTAAACTTTTCCATATAGCTCTCTGCCATTTTCCACACCCCTCACAACCTTCAGAGTTGACTATTCATAGAGTATTTAAAAGTTATCCTTATTACCCATTAGACCTACAACTTTAGGAAAAATTCATGAAAAAGTAAAAGACAAAACAAAACCCTCTAAAGCTCAGTTAAATCAATTTTAACGACCTTTCTTTCCTCTTCAAAAGAATATGGTGCCTCTGCTTCTTCAACAACAGCATATGGGGAGCTTACTCCAGTAACGACAACCATCACTCTTATTGTCTTCTCAAGATCATGGTCTAACTGAATTCCCCAAATAACCTGGGCTTCTGGATCAAGTTTACTTGTAACCAGTTCTATTATTTGTTGGGCTTCCTCAAGTTTAACATCGCTTCCAGCAATACTTATCAATGCTCCCTTAGCACCACTTATATCAACATCCAAGAGAGGACTGTTCAAAGCCTGGTTTGCAGCTTCTAATGCCCTCTTTTCACTGTCGCTCTCTCCAATACCGATCATAGCAATGCCACCGTCTTTCATCACGGCCCTTACATCAGCAAAGTCCAAGTTGATTAGACCTGGTCTGGTTATGAGTTCTGTGATGCCTTTAACAGCTTGCACAAGAATCTCATCTGAAACCTTAAATGCCATTTGGATTGGCAAATTCGGAGCAACTTCCATAAGTTTATCATTGGGGATCACAATTACAGTATCACTGTTCTTTCTGAGTCTCTCAAGACCATACTCTGCATTTTTAATCCTTCTTATTCCCTCAACTGTGAATGGGAGTGTGACTACTGAAACTGTTAGAGCTCCCATTTTCTTTGCAAGCTCGGCAACTATTGGGGCCGCACCAGTACCAGTACCCCCACCAAGACCACAAGTGATGAATACCATATCGGCCCCTTCAAGAGCATCCCTAATATCCCTTTCACTTTCTTTCGCTGCTTCTTCACCAACTTTTGGATTGTTTCCTGCACCAAGTCCTCTTGTAAGGTCCTTTCCAATCAAGATCTTTTTATGTGCTCTTACCTTTAAAAGGTCTTGAGCATCAGTATTGACAGCAATTACTCTTGCTCCTTGAATCCCAACTTCCATCATCCTATTGATAGTATTACATCCAGCCCCACCAACACCAATAACATAGATTTTTGCTTGCACCTGTTCCAAAATTCTCTTAAGTTCTTCATCAATGTCAGAAGTTGGTGTTTGAACTTCAACTGGAGTACTTGCTCCTGCAGATGTTCTTTCTATTGCATTTTCAATCAATTTCAACATCTTTTCACCCTCCGGCCGATAACAGTTCTAAATGTTTTTTCACATTCTCTACATATATAAACCTTAGCTAAGTTAGTTCAACTGATATTTAAATGTGTACTTTTAAACCTTTAAACATTTCGCTTCTTTGTTAGTCCTTAATAAACTCCAAATCAAATTCTTCTGCAATAGCCCTAGCCATCTGTTTCGTTTCCCCTTTACTACCTTTCCAATCTACGTAAATACCATTTACTACACCTGAAGTTCTGTTTATAGCTTTAAGAAGCATTTCCTTTGAAATAGGATGTGCATATTTTGCCACTATGTGAGAAAATGCAAGTTCCGAATTTAAAGCAGCCTTGGTTTGTTTTGGAGCATAATGGCCGCCACCAATCCCAATTACTGTTTTAAAGTTGTGATTTCTATCATAATTGTTAATCACGTACAAGATAGTCTCTGCAACAATCTCCCCTGCTTTATCGTTTTTCCACTCGTCCTCACTAGATCCAATTTCTATAAATAAAGATGGCACATTAAGTTCACTTGGTCCGTGGTGCGTGGCTTCATAACATACTGTCCATCCCAAATCATTAAGTTCACTTAGCTTTAAAAGTGCCAGTTTCATCGCTACTGGTTGGGAAAGAGCCAAACTCTCGTCTTTTCCTCCATACATAGCTTTTCCCCAGTTACCTGTAACATGCGTTGTTAAAGCGGGCAATCTTTGCTGACTTGAGTGCCTTGATGCAAATACTATAATCTCAGGAGTTATTCCAAGCTGTCTTTTTATCTCCAAATCAAGGTTATCATAGTATATCATTTCCCTATTTGTAGTTAGTAAGATGATCTCTCTGTTCTGATAGACCACACTATCATCAAATTCTTGGTCGGTTTCTTTAAATCCGAAATTTTCAGTTAATTTTTGTCTAATGTTCATAGAAGCCAAATCCACTTTTGTTGTCATTACAACTTTCATTTTATATCCCCTACAAATCACTGAGAAAAATCATAAAAACTTTTGCCTACTTCTTAAGTGGGATGATAGTCTTTTCCTTAATCGTGGAGCCATCTCAAAAACAGAAAATGGAAAGAAAATGGAAAGAAAATGTACTCAGTAACCTATGAATCAATAATAAACACAGGAAAACTAGTACTGGTGTTATGTAATGTACCTACTAGCAATCTCCTTAACAGAATGTTCCAAAAAACCTAAGAAAAGAAATAAGATTGATTATTGATGCAATAGGATTGACAGGTGCAACACTTCATCTCGTCCCAGTAGCCCTAGGAGGTACCGTAATTATTGCTCTTAAGTTATTTAGAAAACTCAGAAGTTAACCTCCTCCCCTTCTTGCTTTTTCTAATTCTTGAATAATTGTTTGAGTTAAGTTTTGAATGTTTTGAGCTGCATTTAATACTGTCTGCCTAACTATTCGAATTACCACAAAAACAATTATCAATATAATAGCTACCATCATCAAATACTCTATGGCTGCTTGAGCATTTCTTTTCATGTTTATCCCCCAAATGCTTGAGCTATTTGCTTTGCCACGAAACCTGATGCAATAATAAACCCAACTGCAACTGCACTAGTTATGATCACAAAGTCCACTAATTTGTCCAATACATACATTAATATCTTTTTCTCTTTTTCATCCATTCTAACCACCATATAAAGAATAACTATCAAAGATCTTAATAAATGTTTAGTCAAAAAGAAAAGATGGTTAATAAAGCATAACTTCAAAACCAAGTTCACTCAAAAGGTCCGCAAGTTCTTCACTATCCACATACACTAGCAGATGATGGTTCCCTAGAGTTCCATCAACGAAATCTTTTGCTTCTTCTATTTTAAGCTTTAATTGGGTTCTACATCTATATTCACTCCTCTCTTGACCCAAAACTTCAACTCCTGCTACCACTGCCTTTCTTCCTCTGATTTTTAGTAAAGAGGCCTTCCCTTTTGGAAGATTTACTGCAACACCCACGCCTTTTCCACTTTCAAAGTGTGATCTTAAAATATAGTTGGCAATTAGTGGAGCAGTACAGTGAGCCAAGATTATATGATTCTCTCCATAATCTGCTATGTTACCCATAAAAGCTGGTTTATCAAAGAATCTTCTCACTATAAGCATCCCCAATAGAGAATTTAGCTCCCCTTCACATGCGGCGGGAATTCCCTCTGCATTCAACATTGCTAATGCCAAACAGGGAGTTGCATTAAGTTTGTTAAGCATTTCAAAGCATCCTATGGCAAATCCATCCAATTTGTAATCATTAATTATTTTCTTAAGAGCCACATATATTCTACCAGCTTTTACAAGATCTTCCCTTTGTGGCTCTTTAATCTCCTTGGCTTTTGCAATAATTTCCTCCACAGCCTTCCAGCCTTCAGCTTCAGTAGTTGCATCATAATACTCATAGAATTTTTTCAAACTTATATGAATATAAGGAAGTCCGAATTTCTCATTTATCAGCCAAATCGAAGTCCTTCCTATAAGACCCAACCTAATGTTGAGGAATTTATCAAGCATGTTTTTTATATCCTCATACCCTAAAAGGGCTGCTTTTAGTTCACTAATACTCTTCACAAGTGCTGTCGGGATTAGGTTGTCCCTAAAATATTCCCTAAGCTCAATAGCCGCAGCAATGGAGTTATTGAAAGAGTCTCCAAAAAGAATTATCGGCTTTCTGTAATAAACAAATTCTTTCAAAGCATTTTCAGTCCCTCCTGTAAGAGGATAAATAACAATGATGTCTACATCCTTAAAGTCCACCTCTCTAGTGTCTGATTTTGAAGATATAAAAGTGCCTCCTTCTATTTCAAATTCATCCACAAGTTTCATTAAAAACTTGGAAGCTTTTTCTTCAAAGGCCTTAGGGTCTGCTATTTCACTAATTCCAAACGCTATTCCTACTTTCATCTCACCAACCTCCAGAATGTTAAGGAGTAGAAAGAATTTAAGGTTACCGTTTTAAGGTCTGAGATACAATAATAGAGTGTGATAAAAATGATTCGCTTTATCCTTGATACAAGTATTTTTGTAAATCCCGATATTAGAAATAAGTTTGGAGAAAACCCTACCGAAGCTATGAAAAAATTCTTAGAATATGCTGAGCGTCTTTTTGGGAGAGTAGAGTTCTATATGCCACCTGGAATTTACAAAGAGGTCACCCATTTTGTTGAACTTGAAGAGGTTTCTCCAAATATAGAAATTTATATTGTAAAGAAACCACCCAATGTTCATGATATTAAAATCCCTGCTTTCGTTGTTTATGAACTTATTGAGGACATACGAAGAAGAATTGATAAAGGACTTAGAGTCGCAGAAAAGGCAGTTAGAGAGAGTGTAGTAGATAGTCAGAACGTAAATACAATAATACAAAAACTTCGGAGAAATTATAGAAAAGCTTTAAGAGAGGGAATAGTTGATAGCAAAGAAGATTTTGAGCTTATATTACTTGCCAAAGAACTGGACGCCACAATAGTCTCTGCAGATGTCGGTATTCTAACATGGGCCCAGAAAATGGGTATTAAATGGATCGATGCTGCCCGGTTCAAGGAAGTTCTAGATGAGTTAATAGAAAAGGTCTGAACTTTTTCCAAACTAACCTCTTGGAATTAAAAGACATGTTTATGAAAGAATTAGAGAAGAATCAAATTTGTTCTAGAAGTTTCTTCCTCTTTTCTTCATACTCCTCCTGAGAGAGCACGCCCATATCGTAGAGTTCTTTGAGCTTTTTAAGCTTTTCAAGCGGATCTTCTTGTTTAATTGTGGTTTTCCTTGGCTCCATTCGTATCCCCCTACTCACGATTTCCCTTGGCTTATGAATTATCCACTCCTCACTCATTAAGTGTTTCTTTCTCTCAATTAAAACCGGTTCAACAGCAATTTCGTTTAGTGCATCTCTTATGGCCCCTATTGCTTTTTTTGCTTCCTCTTTATCCATTCTTGGTAGTACAATTTCACTTCCATCTTCCCTTTTGATTAGAAATTCAGAATAGAGCTTTCCAACTTTGGTATAAACTAGTTCAAGTTTCTCATACGGTATCGCTGTTAGTTCATATCTCCCCAGAATTTTCTCATCTATGTACATAATCCTTCTATCAGTTACCACAAGCCACTTAGGCTTTGCTTCAAGACTAAATTTCTTTCTTATTGCATAGAGAACCTTTTCATCTGGGGCAAGGTTTTCCAAGACTCCTTTCGGAAGTTTTTCTTTCATGCACTCTCACCATTTTACATTTCCCATTTAAGAATATATAACCTTGTCCGTTGCTTTCTTAAATTAATAAAAGAAAACAAATAGAAAATTCACTTTCTTCTCCCTGACCTCCTCCCCGCCGTAACATTCAGTATACCTCAATATTTGTCAAAATTAACTGAAACAAAAGGCAAAATCGGGATTGGTAATTATATTACCCCCAAGATGCTCAATGAATAAAGTTTATTATGCCAAATAACTTAACTTATGGTTAGGTGATTTCATGAATTTTGAAAGAAAAGTTCTCATTGGGATGGTTCATCTCAAATCCCTGCCAGGCTCATATCTTTATGAAGAAAACTTTGATGTAGTGCTCGAACATGCCATCAGAGAAGCAGAAAAGCTTGAACAAGCAGGTTTTGATGCAATAATGATTGAAAACTTCAATGACATACCGTTTTCAAAAACTGTTGAACCAATAACGATTGCTGCTATGAGCGTTATTTCAAAGTCTATTAAAGACGTGATTTCACTACCACTTGGCATAAATGTACTGAGAAACGATGCCATAGCAGCCTATTCAATAGCATATACAGTGAAAGCTGATTTCATTAGGGTGAACGTACTAACTGGAGTTGCTTATACAGATCAAGGAGTGATTGAGGGAGTAGCCAATGAACTTGCTAAGCTGAGAAAATTGCTTCCATCAAAAATAAAAATCTTTGCCGATGTCCACGTCAAGCATGGATATCATTTTGGGGATTTTGAAGAAGCTCTAAATGATACGATCGAAAGAGGTTTAGCAGATGCTGTAATAATAAGTGGACAACGAACGGGAAGTGAAGTAGATTTAAAAAAGCTAAAGATAGCTAAAAATATTTCAAATGTTCCAGTCTTAGTTGGTTCTGGCACCACTTATAATAACTTACCAAATCTCTGGCCATATGCAGATGGATTCATTATTGGAACATGGATCAAAAAAGATGGGAAAAGCCAAAATGATATTGATCCAGAACGAGCAAGAAAAATTGTTGAGCTAGCAACAAGACTTCGGAAAAATCTTTGAGATATCTTTCCCCGATCTCACCTTTTTGATATATTATCTGGGCTAATGCTCAGTTTTCAATATACCAGTTCTAAATGAAAACACCCTGTCTTGAGGAGGACTTTCAGAAGGTAATGAGATATTACTTATAGAAGTCTCTCTTCTAAATCCAACTAATAACTCGATGAGAGGTCTTTTCAATCTTCCGGTTTTGGTGCACAGACAAAGGAGGTATTGATAATGAAAAAAGGTTGGATATTATTGAGCTTAATGATCAGTCTAAGCTTGATATTATCTTCAGTTACTGCACACTTCGATCCTCCGGGTTCTCCTGCGATCCAAGTAGACGTTTATCTTCTCGGAGTTTCCCTTAGCGAAGATATGGACGATGGGTGGAACGGCTATGCTGATATCGTAGGAAACTATAAAATAGTTCATAAGGGTCACGAAAGTAAGAACGGGAACATTGAAATGATATACTATGACTGGGACACTCTAAAAGGAAAAATGGGCTACATCCGCAAGAGACTACTCTACAGCCATAAAGAGTGTTCTCCACTGAATGAGATAACTATTGACGTGGATTTGGAGGAATACAACGACATTTTATCTAATAGTGCAATAGGGTCTGGTTCTATAAAGATAAGCAAGCCGGGGAAATACACAATAGATTCCGGAAAAGGAAAGCTATTAATAGAAGTTAAAACTACTCCAGCAGTTCTTTATTCCGATGAGTGCTCATATTTCTATGATCAACCAAATGACTATGCAAGCAGCATTGTGACGAGCTCTGGGGGATATGTTTACGACTGGCAACTTGCAAACATGATGAAGATGTGGATAGCCAAGAGAACGGGCTATGCGAATATGGTCTTCATCTTCAACCAGTGCTTTGGCGGAGGAATGATTGATGACCTTAAAGAAAAGCTTAAAGGCACAGGCGATGCGGCCTTTTTGAGCGCATCTAAACATGATGAACCTGCGTGGGGCCTTGCTGATGGGTACACACCAGCCAGCTGGCCCGAAATGGGGAGAAGAGGATTCACTCGACCTGAGGGTTACTACCCAAAGGAAATTGGAGAGGAGTTAGAAAGGACAGGTGGAGATGCCCCAACAATGAAAGAAATGGCCAAAAGAGCCGAGCAACAAGATGCACGCGGCCCCTATGGGTTAGGGTTCAAGGAAACTCCTCAGTACACTTCGGTGGGAAATGGAGATAATATTAAGATAGGAAAAAAAGCTGATGGTTCAGATGTTGCAAGCAAGCATGCTATCCTCTTTGCTGGAGACGCGGATAGCAAGAGGCACTGGAACAACCTCGATAGAGCATATAAAGCACTTAAAAAACAGGGTTTTACGGATGCCAATATAATAACTCTGGCTGGAAATGGGAAAACCATGCCAGACGGCACAAATGTCCCGAACTATGTGGATGGGCCAGGGACAAAAAAGGCCCTTTTTGAGGCTATTATAAACGTGAGCAAAAAAATGAACAAAAACGAGCAGCTCATATTTTGGGTCTCTGATCATGGAAATAGAGAAAGGACAGAAACAGCCCTTGATAAAGCGATAAAAGATCCCGTAAAGCAGACGGTGCCCCCACGGGAGACTGCTAAAAGACCCGAACAAATTTCTTGGGATCTGGATGAGGAATTTTTAAAAGTGATAAAGCTCGATCCGAACAACCAACCCTACGTAAGCATACTCGTTGAAGCAACTCCTGTGGTTATTGAATATGGAGAGTATTTCCTTGAGAATATAAAACTCTATGTAAATGAGAACGAGTTAGAGTTAGAGCTAATCGAGCCCATCATTGCATATGATGAGGAACCAGATTTGGATGCCTATGAACTTGTGTATCTTGTGGATGAGAGGATTCTGAGAGAAGAAAACCTCATTGAGGTTGAATGGTCAGGAAATGCAGAAATGTTCGTTGAGTACAATATAATGGGGCTCATGATAAGCACAGGAGGCATAAATGAGCTTGAACCCGAAGTCATTGAAGTTGTTGAGGAACAAACTCTCTTTGAGCTTCTGAGAGAATATGTGCCCATATACAATGAAAATGCCGATAATCTGCCAGGATTTATCAAAAGAATAGCTGGAAATGAGAGGATAGACCTCGAGATAACGCTTGAAAACAAAAGCATCCTCAACATGGGCGTCGTGACGGAAAATGGCCGCATAGTGGAATTTTCAAAAGGCAAAATTTCAAAGCCGACGATGAGGGCATGGACAAGTGAAGACGTTGCAAGAAGAATCATAAACTCAGAACATCCTGTAAGTACTGGAGTAAACGCTCTAAAAATGGGGGAGATAAGATACAGCGGTGTCGGGTTTAGGAGAACTCTAAGGATCCTTGCTGTGAAAATAGTGATAAAAGTGTACAGGATCGTGGAGGTCATAGGAGATCTTTTTGGTTAATTTTTTTCCTTTTTGAGTTTTTCTATTATATATTCCGCATACCACTCAGGCCAGTTTTCGTCCCTCTTTCCAAGCTTCTTTTCATATTCAGCATGTGCCGTTTCGGCTTCTTTTAGAAGTTGAATAAGCTTTTCTTTTGTAATATTACACATCAATGTCACCAAGAAAGAAGTGAACTTACTAATATTTAAGAATTTAGAGAACAGAAAACCTCCAAAAACAAATTGTGGTGCGGTGGCCGGGATTCGAACCCGGGTCACCGGCTTGGAAGGCCGGTGTCCTAGACCAGGCTAGACTACCACCGCATGTAGCTGTTTTAACATGAGTGGATTTGGATTTATAAAGTTTGCGATGAGGAAGGTTTTTAAATCACTTCCAGAACAAGGTTATGTACATGTAAAAATCGGTTTTAGGTGAAGGATATGAAGAAGCTTGCAATTATTTTAAGTCTTGTACTTATGGCAACAGCACTGGGATGCATCAATCAACAAACACAAACAACCCAGACAGAAGAGCAAAAACTCGTTGTTTACTCGTACGACAGCTTTGAATATCTTGCAAGCGAAGTAATTCCAAAGTTCGAGGAGAAGTATGGGGTCAAAGTTGAACTACAACTTATCGGGGATGCTGGAGAGGTACTAAACAGACTTATCCTAGAAAAAGACAGTCCAAGAGCAGACTTGGTTATAGGCATAGATAACAGTCTTTTGGCAAAAGCTATCGAAGCTGGAGTCCTAGAAACATATAAACCTGAGAACATAAAACTCATTCCCGAAAACCTAATATTTGATCCAACATTCCATTTAACTCCTTATGACTATGGATACATAGCAATAAACTATAGAGAAGATATGATCCAGAACCCACCAAAGAGTCTTGAAGATCTTACAAAACCAGAATGGAAAGGCAAACTTGTTATTGAAGACCCAAGAACAAGTTCTCCTGGTGCAGCGTTTCTCCTATGGACAATAGCAGTTTATGGTGACGAAGGATATCTCTACTACTGGCAAAAGCTTAAGGAGAATGATGTTCACATAGTTAAGGGATGGACAGAAGCTTGGACAGCATTTATGAACGGTGAATTCCCTCTCGTGCTTAGCTATGCAACTTCTCCTGCTGCAACAGTCTATTATGATAATATAACCTATGTAAAGGCCATAGCATTCGAAGAAGGCAACTACATGCAAATAGAAGGAGCGGGAATAATAAAAGGAGCAAAGAACAAGGAGTTAGCAAAGAAATTCATAGAATTTATGCTCACTGAAGAGTTCCAGAGTGCAATTCCCACTAACCAGTGGATGTACCCAGTGAATCCAAATGTCAAACTTCCAGAAGTCTTTGAATACGCAGTACAACCAAATGAGATAAAGCCAGTAACTCTCGAGCCAACTTACATCAAAGAAAACTTTGAACGCTGGATCAAAGAGTGGACCGCACTTATGGTAGAAGGAAAAAGTCCAGAAGAGATAATAAATGCTCGTACGTGATCTTTTTCTTTTATCCAATTATTGAAAACTGCTTTATTCTTACTCCCACTCTTTTTGGTAGATTTTTGATAGAGAATGGAATTTCACTTAGAAAGCGTTCTGCTATTATTATTTTTCCCTCTACATCGATTTTAAATCTTATTCTACCAGGCGAAAGCTCGTAACTCACTATCTCACCGGTTTTTCCTTCTTCGATATACACACTTTCAGGTCTAAAAAATATCTTCACCTTTCCTTCTCTTCCAACATTGAAACAAAGTTCCCCAAGACACGCTTTTCCCTCTACAGCTTTAAGTTCTAAGATGTTTGATAGTCCAAGAAACTGAGCTACAAACTCAGTGTTTGGATTATAGTAGAGTTCTAATGGAGTCCCAATCTGTTCAACTTTTCCAATATTCATCACAGCAATTCTATCACTTATTGCCATTGCTTCCTCTTGATCATGGGTAACATAAATTGTGGTTATCCCAAGTTCCCGCTGAATTCTCTTTATCTCACCTCTAAGTCTCTCACGAATCTTTGCATCAAGATTTGAGAGAGGTTCATCCAAAAGAAGAACTTGGGGTTCTATTACCAGAGCTCTGGCCAAGGCCACTCTTTGTTGTTGGCCTCCGCTAAGCTGTTCTGGATATCTCTTCTCAAAGCCTTTTAGCCCTACTAATTCAAGTGCCCAGATCACTTTTTTCTCTATTTCATTCCTAGAGATCTTCCTGACCTTTAACCCAAATGCTATATTATCAAAAACATTCATATGAGGAAACAAAGCATAATCTTGGAAAACTATACCAATATTCCTTTCGTATGGTGGAACGTTATTCATAAGCTTCTCACCAAAGTAGACTGCCCCTTTATCTGGCCTTTCAAAGCCAGCGATTATTCTTAGCGTTGTGGTTTTTCCACAACCACTCGGTCCAAGAAGAGTCAAGAATTCTCCTGCTTTTGCCTCTAGATGGGGAATCTCAAGCTGGAAATCTTCCCAAGACATCTTTATCCCTTCAAGCCTAACCCTCACCATATCTCTTCACCCGTTCTCTCGATGACTATAAAAGCTATTGTGCTAACTAATATTAAGAGTACAGACATTGCCGAAGCCGGCCCCAATTGCCGAGAACCTAAGAATCGATAAATTGCTATTGTGATTGTGGTATATTCTGGCCTATAAATCATGTATGTGGCTCCAAGTTCAGCTATACTCATGGCAAAAGCAAAGATAGCTCCAACAATTATCCCACCAAATGCCAATGGAAGCTCAACTTTTAGAAATGCACCAAGTTCATTGACTCCCAGACTCATTGCAGCTTCCTTTAAGTTTGGATTTATTTTTTTCAGACTAGTTGAGACAGATCTTAGAACAAACGGATAGGCTATTATTGTATGAGCAAAGACTATCAAATACCATGTACCAAGAAACTCAAGTGGAGGCTTATGGAAAGCTCTTATGTATCCCAATCCAAGTGTAATTGCCGAAGAAGCTAGGGGGAGCATTACAATAGCATCGAAGAAATTTTTCCCTTTAAACCTCCACCTATACATGATGTATGCTATACTCAGGGCCAAGAACGTTGATAGAATCACTGCAGAAAAACCAAACAAAAGAGAATTCCTAATTGCAGTTATACTGTTTGCACCAAATATAGGATTATATTCAGGAGAAAAAACTCTTCTGTACCATTCGAGTGTGAAACTACCCCCATATGTGAAAGAATGATAAATAACGGCAAGGAGAGGGGATAATATAAATAGAAAAACCACAAGAGAATAAAAGATTATCAACAAACCTCTCACACTTATGAGTTTTTTAAATGTTAAATGAATAGGTTCTCTAAACACTTTTTGCTTCTCAGCTTTTGCATATAAGTCCAAACTTTTAAGGTAGAGATACATAAAAATAAGGCTTAAGAAAATTTGGATTATTGCCAGTGCAGCGCCAGTCTTAAAATCAAGGAGTGTCATTATGGAGGTAAAAATATCTACCTCTATAGTAGCATACTGGTACCCACCTAGAATAAGGGGGATAGAAAAACTCAGAAAACAGAAAACAAATGTTAACATAGAAGAAGCAAAAATAGCAGGCATGAGCATTGGTAGAGTTACTTTTCTAAAAAGTGTGAAACCCCTTGCCCCAAGGCTTATTGCAGCTTCCTCATAGTGAGGATTTATGCGTTGCCAAAGTGAAGATACCATTCGAACAACAACAGGAAAATTGTAAAACGCATGAGCAAGAATTATGGCCTTCCAAGAGTAAAGGATCCCCAAATCCCTTCCTAAAATCTGAGTTATGATCCCTACACGGCCAAAAAGGAGAATAAATCCTAAAGCAACCATAATACTTGGCATCACAAAAGGAACAGTTAGAATGGCTTTTAGAATACCTTTTCCTGGAAATTCATATTTTGCAAATATGTAAGCTCCTGGAAAACCAAGAAAGAGTGTCAAAAGTGTGGAGGCCAATGCTTGCCAAAATGTGAAAAATATAACTCTCCTATGGTAGCTGTTTGAAAGAACTTGGAGAATATACCTTAATGTGAACCCATTCTCCCACAAGCCTTCCTTTAATATACTAGTTAAAGGGAAATAGAAAAAGAGTACCAGGAAAGCTAAAGGAAATACTAAGATTGCACTCCTCCACCTCATTTTCATCGTGTTTTAGTGAGTTATAGTATTTTATAAGTCTGTTGTCCAATATGCCAAACCAATGTATCTATCAGCTCCCCCATAGTAGAGGAGAATTTTTCCACCATGTTCAACCATGCCTTCTAGGAAAACCACATTGTTAACATAACCCCATATCTCCCATTCATACTCTGGAAACATTATAGGATTCTCAGTTCGTGCAATGAGCTCTCTTGGATCATCCTTACTAAAGATCGCTGCTCCAACTCTGTACTTTAGTGTTCCTTCCTCTTTGCCAGCACTATTGTATATCAGGAGTATTTTTTCATCCATAGAAACTAAGGGCGGGCCTGGTTCTACTAAAACATTATCAAAATTTTCTTTCCTAGGAGAAAGAACTGGCTCCTCTATATATTCCCAGTTTATTAAGTCTTTTGAAACTCCCATCCAAATGTGAGAATCTCCAAAATACATGATATACTTACCTCTAAAATCTCCATCTCTAAGCTTCTCAGGAAGGATTGATCCACTTTTTGTCCACCCTTCAATATTGTTTTTCTCATATTTGAAATCCTCAAATATTGGCCCATGTTTCTTCCACGTTAAGAGATTCTTTGATGTAGCCAAGCATAATCGAGCAGTTTTTCCATCATAACCTGTGTAGGTCATGTAATATGTTTTTCCAACTTTTACAACTCGAGGATCTTCTACCCCTGCACTCTCCCATTTGTATTCGGGCTCTATGACGGGTTCGGGATGTTGTAAGAAATTAATTCCATCTTCGCTTATTGCAAGTCCAATTCTGCCTGTAATCTTGTCATCTTTGGATTCAGCCCTGTATAGCATCACAATCCTATTTCTCTCCTTAATAACAGCTGGGTTGTATGTATTTCTTGAATCAAAACCTTCCTCTGAAGGCGAGATAATTGGTTGTGGAAGTTTTTCAGGTGGTTCCACTAGAATGTTCCTTCCCTCAATCCTAAACAGTTTCTCAAAAGATTCTCCCTTCAAGTCTAACAACCTCCTTACCCTTAGCTTTAATCCAGTGTGACTTCCCTCTAAATACAACCCGAGTAGTGATTCTAATACCCTCTGGCAAAGAGGGATCTACAATAAGCTTTTCATCCACTCTTAGACCTAATAACGCTGTAAGAAATGCAAAAACACTTGCTGCACTCCAAGCTTGAGGAGCATTTGCCCGCGGACAAAGGAGAGGATACTCACTCTCAAGCCCGCTATAAAGCTCAGGGAGTTGAGCATTGGGAAGAAGCTTTGCAGCTTTAAGCACTGCCTCAGAAAGTATTCTCACTTTTTCTTTTTCTCTTCTCAAGGAAAGTCCAAGAGCTATTATTGCATTGTCGTGAGGCCATATACTCCCATTATGATAACTGAATGGATTATAGGCTTCTTCTTTTGAACTTAAAGTTCTAATGCCCCATCCAGAAAACATATCCTCTTCGAATAGTCTTTCAGATATCTCCTTTTCATACTTAGCTATGCCAGTGAATAATAGATGGCCTACGTTTGAAGATACGACTTTAGATGGGTTATTTTCACCATCTAAAGCCAAAGCATAAAAGTTCCCAGTCCAAAAGTCTTTATTAAAGCGTTTCTTTAATTTTTTAGCTTCCCTTTCGAGCATCTTTGAATCAAGGAAAGTAAGTTCAAGTAAAGCAGCATCCCTTAGAGCTTTGTAGGCATACCCCTGAACTTCAACCAAGGCAATAGGATGCTTTGTTGGAAGGCCCTTTTCAGTGGGGATCCCCTCCTTTGAGTCCTTCCATCCTTGATTTGCTAACATCCCCGCCTTATATCTTATATACCCCCCTCCCTCCTCTAGTTTTCTCAGAATCCACTCAACAGCAGCTGTTAAATTAGGTTTAAGCTTTTCTATGAGGTCCTTATCTCCGCTCCACTGTAGATATTCTGAAGCAAGAATGATGTAAAGTGGGGTGGCATCTACAGTTCCATAGTAAGGGGCAAAGGGAATTCTCTTTGCATGAGAAAGCTCTCCAAAACGAAATTCATGAGGGATTTTACCAGGTTCTTCTTCATTAAGTGGATCAAACTTCTTTCCTTGGATCTTTGCAAAGAACCTTAATGTGCCTTGGGCATATTGGGGATAATATGGAAGTAAGAACCAAGAAGTTATGATACTGTCTCTTCCAAATGGACAAGCATAGTAGGGGATCCCTGCAAATGGAACCATGCCATGGTTGGTGTATGCTGTTAAAGCAACCAAGTCCTCTACTGCTCTCTCAAAGATCCTATCTAACCAAGTCATGTTTGTAGAGACTACATTGGGCAAATTAAGACTTTTTTCAGTAAGAAAAACATCTAACCGATCTCTTGAGATTCGAGGAGAAAACTCAACATAGAAAATCTCCTTCTGAAGAGGTTCTAAGGTCACTTCAGCAAATAACATGTTCTTTTCTCTTTGAAGATTCGTTTTTAGTTTTAAATTTCTCTCAATTTTATCCTTTCCCAAATAGAGATACTCGCTTTCCTCTTTGAAAGATCGTTTGACTCGTCGTTTTATTTTCTCTCCCCCAAATTTTCTAACCTCAAAGACATCCTCAATAGGGACCTTAAATGTATACTCTATCCTAAGCTCTATGACCTCTCTCGATGTATTATATAGCTGAAATTCCTCCCTATAAGTCCAATCATCTCTTATCTCCCTTTTTCTCAGCAAAACTGCTCTGTCCCCTATTGAAAAATGAGAATACGCTTTTCTTGAACCTTCCTGAGCAGCCCCGATAAGCACGCTATGATGATTTAACTTAAGTCTAACCCCCCTCAAAAAGCGTGTGTCAAAGATGTAAAAGCCATCGTAGGTTCCTTTCATATCCCCATTTTCTCTGGTAACCACAAAAGCTCCATTGTAAGATAAGATAACTGACATCTTATCACCTCAAAATTAAAATCAGAGAGAGTGCAAAAACAACTCTACATCTCTTTCATTCCCTAGATCTATAGCCTTAACCCCCCAAAGTTTTGCCACAAATTCTATTTCACTCCTAAAATCTCCTGGAACTGCAGAGAGATGGTTTGCACCCATAACATTCAGGAACTTCTCTTTATCGAGAGGATTCTTTATGGCCGTATGCGGCCATTGTTTTCCCCATCGTAGCTTTGACTCTATTTCATCAGTTATTTCAAGGCTTTCTCCAATGAAGTAGAGAAGATAGTATTCCCCTGCTTTTCTTATGAGTCTTGCAAAAGTTAATAGTGTTGATGGAGTTCTATACGTTAAGGCTCCTCCACTTGCACCTTGGCATTGAGGCTGAATAGTAGTAGCCCTCAAGTTTTTCTCAGGCTCTTCACTAAGATCTGCATAGTATAGAGAAGAGGCTCCACAATTAGCTATTAGTACAACGTCATCATCAACATATTTTATGTCACCAAAGAGAGGTGGCTTCCCACTTAAGTAGAAAAGCAAAGCTGAGCTTATTGTTCCTTTTATGTCCCCCTCGCACGTGGCTGGAATAACCGGTTTTTCACCCTTTGCATCCCTATTGAATGGGAAGAGTGCTGGAATTAGACAAGCTGTAACACCATAAACTTCGCTTAGTTCTGGCTGGCATTTTATAGAGACTGCAGCAGTTTCTCCTTTATATTCTTCCCATATATCCTTGGCTGCCAGATATATCGCTATTTGTCTCCTTAAGACTTCTGGTGTTAACATCGTGTCATCATATTTAATATTCATGTTTTTGTGGATCCAATCAAAAAACTCCTCAACACGAATCCTTTCTTTCTCATCACTAAGCATTGAATCCGCTTTCTTAATTATAAGATACTGATCAAAAAGAAGAAAGTCCCCAATGAACCGTTTCAACCTTGGGAGATCATCCATAAGATGCTCCATTCCGAGGGTATATGGAGCTCCCCACAAAAGTAAAGACTTTCTAGAAAGCTTCGAAACTGCCTCAACTGCCCTTGCCCAGGCTTTTACTTTTTCAACATCGCCCTTAAGCCTTGTATGGTGCAAAGCATAGTAATTTACAGAACTTTCCCAAAGGGAGGCGCCAACAGATGTTATGCAAGTAGTTCCAGCCCATGCTGGATCATCATCGGCATATAAAAGAAGTGGTTTATTTGTCTCTTTTGCTAAGAGAGTTATAAGATTGCTCTCAGTCCAATGCCATAGACCAAGAATAATGCCACTGATGTCCTGTGATCCTATGAGCTTAGAGGCTCTAATTACTTCATCCTTATCCTCTATTCCGAAGTTTTTACCATTTTTCAAGGATTCATATTTTCCAAGAGCTCTGTTAACATCAAAAACCCTAAATCCAGAATCTTCCAAGTCTTTTACAAGTTTTTTGTGTTTCTCAAGAAGAGCATTTTCTCTTTCTATGGAAAGAGATGTCTTTCGTGGGTCTGTAAAGGTTACAACGGCGAGCATATCACATCACCTTATGCCCAGATAAGCATGAACTGTTTTTAAAATTTAAGGAAAGAAAAAATCTTAAAGTACTACCTTTTGTGTTGTTTTATCAAATATGTGAATCTTCTTCATGTCAAAAACAATATCGATCTCTTGTCCCTCTTTGACTAAAGATTCAGGTGGGAATTTAGCAATAAAAATCAGATCATCAGCTTTTAAGTAAACAATCTTTTCTCCTCCTAAATTTTCTATAATGTCTACAAAAACCTTGGCCATGTTCTCTCCTGGAACCTTCACTTGTGCAAACAGCGCATCATAGATATCCTCGGGCCTTATGCCAAATATAACGCTTTTACCGACATAGCCTTCCTCTTGAAGCAACTCAAACATATCGTCTAACAGTTTGAGTCTAAATGCTCCAAAATCTACAAATCCATCCTCACTTACGGTAGCCTCTAAAAAGTTCATTGGTGGAGACCCTATAAATCCAGCAACAAACATATTTGCAGGTTTATTATAAATATCAGTTGGAGTGCCCACTTGATGCAGAGCACCATTGTTCATAACAGCAATTTTATCTCCCATTGTCATGGCCTCAACTTGATCATGAGTCACGTAAATAGTGGTGACACCAAGTTGACGTTGCAATTTCTTTAACTCTGCCCTCATCCTGACCCTAAGCTTTGCATCAAGATTTGAAAGAGGCTCGTCCATAAGAAAAACCTGAGGTCTTCTTACAATAGCCCTTCCTAGCGCCACTCTCTGTCTCTGACCACCAGAGAGTTCTCTTGGTTTTCTTTTGAGCAACTCTGTTAATCCCAACATTTCAGCAACTTCTCTTACACGTTCATCAATTTCCTGCTTAGGAACCTTTCTCAGCTTTAATGGGAAGGCAATGTTATCGTAAACAGTCATATGAGGATACAGAGCATAACTCTGAAAAACCATAGCAATATCCCTATCTTTAGGTGGAATGAAAACACCTTTCTCTGGATCGACCACGAGTTTTTCACCAATGTATATCTTTCCCTTAGTAGGTTCTTCAAGACCTGAGATCATTCTAAGCGTTGTTGTCTTACCACAACCACTTGGACCTAGGAGTATTACAAACTCCCCGTCTTTAACTTCTAGATTTATATCCCTAACAGCTACGACGTCTTCAAACTTCTTCCATACACCAATGAGTTTTACCTCTGCCATTCAACTCACCCTATCATAAATTTTATGTCCGTGCTTTCATAATCTTCAATGACAGCAAAGATGCCTCCTACTTTTACTATACCCTTTTCCGTCTCTAAATGAATATTACTAACAGCTTTTCTAAAAGAGAGGGTATACCCTACAACATTTCCATAGATGTTCTCTATTTCACCAGTTTTTACGTTTCTGCCGATAATCTCTGCTATTATAGGGGTAGACTCTATATGTCTCTTAACGAAGTCTGAAGCATGAAACATTGCAAAGAATCTGATATCCTGTGGATTAGCTATGTATTCCCTCTCTAATGAAGATTCCTTGAAAATTTCAATTATGAGGCTATACTGGGAGAATATTACCTCTGGATAGGTAGCTTTAAAGCTTGGCGGAAAACTCGGTCTAAAACTCACATTTTGAATATTAACCACCTCTTTGCCATCAGCCATGCCAATCAAATGGTTTAATTTATAAAACTGTCGAACAAAGAGGTTTCCCGCTCCTTCAAATTCCAGGAGATTAGGTATTCTATCAATATAAAGGGAAACTGTTACTCCTTTTTCAAGGGTTTTTAATAGCTCCTCTTGTATATCTTCAAAAAACTCACTAGGAGTCACTACTATAACTTCATTTTTTGCTGATTTGAGGGTTTCTCTGAACATCTCAAGGGCTTCTTCAAAGCTCTGACTCCTCCATATTGCTGGTCTCTGTTCCTCACGTTTGAACTTTTTAAGCTCACTTTCCAGTTTCTCCATTATACTCTCAAGCTCTTTTTTGAACCTAAAAAAGGCTATTCTTGGGGAATATGCCGCATAAACTTTAGGAGTTCCTTCGATTTCAGTTACGAAGCCTCTAATTTTAAGAGATGAAATAGTGTCATAAACTCTATTGTAAGGAATTCCACTTTTGGAAGATATCTCCTTCGCAGTACTTGGGCCATGAACAAGGAGTGTCCAATAAGTTAGGATTTCATATTTCGTAAATCCAATTTCACTCAGCGCGTGTAAGATTTCAGGATGTATCTCCATTTTTGTCACCTAAAAATATTAAGAGTCAAGTTAAAAAGAGTTTAGGATATCAAGGTACCTCTCAAGATGTTTTGTTATAATGAAGTGTTCTTTAACCCTCTTCTTTGCCTTTTCTCCCATAGTCTTTGCTACTTCTGGATGCCTAAGAAGATAAATCGATTTTTCAACGGCCTCATTGATATCTTTTACAAGGAACCCTGTTTCACCATCGACTATTTGAAGTCTTATTCCTCCAACTGCTCTTCCAATCACTGGCTTTTCCTTCCACATAGCTTCTGTAATTGTTAACCCAAATCCCTCCCTTATGGACATCTGCAAGATTATATCACTTGCCCGTTGAAAAACATTAACTTCCCTTGCATGAACTCCAGTGAGATTCGTGAGTACCTTGACATCATAGTCCTCTCCTATTTTTCTTAGAGTCTTTTCAAAGTATATCCATCCTTCTGGGTCATCATGAGCCATCACTCCAACCAGTAAAAGTTGCACATCAGGTATTTTCTCTTTGACTTTTCTATAGACATCAATGACATCAAAAACGCCTTTCCAGGGGTCAAAACGAGCCACTTGAGTCAATATTGGCCTATCTGGATCCACATCAAATTTTTCGAGAGTTTTCAGTATCTCATTTTCGGTTAACTCTTTGTTCTTTTCACTAAGTGGATCAATTGAGGGTGGCATTATGACTACTTTTTCCTTTTCTAGATCTTCCTGAACATATTCTCCCATGTGGAATATATAACGATCGTATTTTTCCACAAACCCTCTTAAAAACTTCCAGAATTGCATATTGGGATCGCTTAGGTCAATATGACATCTCCATATCCACGGCTGTTTTTTCTCGTAGAACCCTATTAATGGTGCTGGTTGAGGGTCGTGTATTAGGACATAATCAAAAGCACTAGGATCAAACTCTTGAGCATTCCTTTTGTTGATTTCTATGTACAAAGATTTCATTTCTTCAGTTAGCTTGAGGTCTTTGTTTCCTTGAAGAGCATTATGAAAGCTCTTTGTAACATTAAAAAACTCATTCGTTCCCTCAATAACAAACCATTTTGTATCAAGCCCAACGTTCCTCATTAACGGAACCAGGTTATGTAAAATTTCCGCAACGCCTCCACCAAAAGAAGTGGAGTTAACATGAACAAAGCTTTTGTCTTTGAGATTTTCTGCCTTCTCTTTAAGTTCATATAAAGCTTTTTCCCCTATTATTTCTACATAGTCTTCAAGCCTCTTTCCTTCTCCTCCAAATTTTGTCACTTCAAACATTTTCATTCCTCCTTTCATTTTTCTGTTGACCATCCTATCATACCACTTATGTAATACCTTTGGAAAAGTGTATACACAAGCAATGGGACGAGTAAGACCAAGATTGATGCGGCTGTTAACACTCCCCAATCAACAAAATACTGTCCCCTAAGTAACGGAAGTCTTTGTGTAGCCACGTATTTTTCCGAATCCTGTAAGAAGACTAAAGCAAGGAAGAAGTCACTCCAAACCCATGTGAATTGGAGTATTGCTGCCGAAATTAGTCCTGGTAGTGCCATTGGAAGAACTATTTTATAAAATATCTTAAAATCCGATGCCCCATCTATCTTCGCGGCTTCTTCAACATCTGTTGGAAGCATTGCAAAGTAATTTCTCATGAAAAATATTATCCATGCCAAGCCCCAAGCTGAGTGAACAAGTATTAAACCCTGAAATTTGTTTAACAAATGGAGATTTCTAAGAAGGAAGTACAATGGTACTATAGTCATTTGCTGAGGTAAGGCCATTAAGAAAACTATAAAAGCAAAAAGATAGTGTTTTATAGGAAAGCTGTATCTTGCAAAAGCGTATGCAGCTAACGCAGCTACTAAAAGAGGTATAATTGTCGATGGAATTGCTATTATCAGAGAATTTTTTAGACCCTCACTTATCGGAAACATTGGATGATTAAAAGCATTAACAAAATTCTTTAGCGTTATAGTAAATGGGCTGAAATGCCACCATCCACTCACAATTTCCTTATAAGGTCTTATTGAAGCCATTAACACTCCTATGAATGGTATTAACCAAATCAACCCTAAAAACCATGCAATACTGGTTGAAACTATGTATTTTCTGAGCTTGTATTTTGGCATATCCATCTTTACCCCCTCCTCCTAATTAGCCATAGGGCAGGTATGATAGTTAGCATGGTCAATAACACTGCCACTACTGCTGCATAGTTGTAGTTGAGAGCTCTTGCAAAGTAATCCCACATTTGGAGTGCAAGAACCATTGAAGCTCCACCTGGTCCTCCTCCCGTGGCCACATAAACGATATCAAATATCTTGAGATCCCACAAGAGGGTCATTGCTACTACTACTATTGTTATTGGCTTTAACAAAGGCCATGTCACATTTTTAAAGATCTGAAACCTACTAGCACCATCTATTAAGGCCGCTTCGTAATAATCCCTAGGTATTGAAGCTAATCCTGCTGAGTACATTAGCATGCTAAAACCTGTCCATATCCAGATTGACCCCAAAATAGCTGCAAACAATGCAGTCTCTGGATACGCTGTCCAAGTGATCGCCAATCTTTCAATTCCCAATGCATTAAATATGGCTGGTACAACTCCTGCCCCTTCTTCAAAAAGAAAGCGGATGATCAAACCTCCAACAATCATAGGAATTACCATTCCCAAAAAAATTATTGATTTGATTACGGAACTCCCTTTAACCTCCTTCTTTCTTAATAAGAGAGCAATTCCTAATCCCAAAAATACAGTGACTGGAAGATGAATCGCTATCCACACCACATTATGCACAAGAGCTCCCCAAGGGGGAGACTTTGTAGGAAATCTTTCAAGATTTACAATATCAGAACTTAAAAGCACGTTTTTATAATTTTCTAACCCTACGAATTCATCACCAAAAAAGAAGCTAAGGTATATAGTCTTAAATACGGGATATATCACGAATGGAACCATTAAAATCAAAGCTGGTAAAAGAAAAAAGAGAGAAGCTAAAGACCTAGGCCTTTTCATTAGGATCCCCCTTTCATTCTTTTGGGAACTTTTCATCAAGTGTCTTTAGAACATCATTCAATCTATCTGGTTGTACCCATAGAAGTTTTAGTTGGTCCCAGAATGTTTTTTGCCATTCTCCTCCAACGCTATCATCCAAATCCGGTGCTGACTCAACGTTGGCAACAACTTTAGCAACGTCTTTCATTGGTTCCCAGTAATCATCCATTGTAACTTCTTTCCATGTTGCAAGCTTTCCAGAGCTGGTTCCAACGTGGATCCTTTGTCCTTCTGTGGCTAGGAACTTAGCAAGTTCTAATGCCTCAGTCGGATGGGTTGTGTACTTTGGTACCATGAAGTAATCCGGTGCAAGCACCATAGCCTTAACACCAGGTAACGATATAAGACCCAAGTCTGTTGGATCTTCTACCATTCCAGTTAGCCAAGTTCCCATAAAGTAGAGTGCATAATCTCCCTTCCACCAGAGATCTACAGCGGATGTCCACTCTATTGGGTCGCTGAAATAACCAGCATTCAACAGTGGAACGAGTCTCTCCTCAAATATGCTTCTTACTTGTGGGTCTTGCCACTTAACTTCACCATTTATGAGCTTTTGTTGAAGTTCTGCCCCTCCAAAAGTCAGGATAAAGTGTTCAGTTACATCAGAAATGGGCCACCCAACACTGTCTCCACTAACTATTGGTGCCTTTATCCCAGGTATCTGTTTTATTTGTTCAAGCAATGCCACAAATTCATCCCATGTCTCGGGCGGTTTTAATCCATGTTTTTCAAAGAAGGATTTTCTATACCAGAAACCGGGCTTGGCTGCTGCTGTGAATGGTGCCCCATAAATCTTTCCATCAACTGTGGTTGTGTCTAAAATCCCAGGAACATATTCGTTTGGATTAATGACTTCATTAAGTTCCATTACATGGCCTTTTTTAGCCATGTCTGCAATGAACCATCCCCACATGAAGATTATGTCCGCAGGAGTGTCTCCTGACTCAAATTGCAAGGGTAGAATTGTTGAAAGGTCTTCAGCTCTATAAGTCTTATACTCAATTTTTATGTTTGGATGCTCAGCTTCAAAGGCCTTAATAACTTCTTTGAACGCATCAAACTCGGCCCCAGACCAAGGCCCTATCACTTTCAGGGTAATTTGCTCTTGGATTTGGGTTGTAGTTGTTGTAGTAGTTGTGGTCTCTCCACCAATACATCCACTTGCTACAACTGCCACTGCCAAGAGTCCTATCAACAAAAAACTAAACCATATTTTCTTAACACTCATAGGAACACCTCAGTATGGGTATATACTAAAAGTATATATATCTTATTGCTCAAAGTTGTACATACATTTTAGGGGATATATGGATTAACCACCTACAAAAAAGCATTAAAACCATCATTTTACCTGGAACTCAAATAATTCAAACAAGTAACCAAAAACTATTCACTTTAAGTATAATAAACAAAGACATTTAAACCTTTATGACTACCTAATAAAGGGGGCAATAACATGATAATCTCGATAGGAGAAGTTTTAATAGACTTCATTGCAAAGGAAGAGGGAAAGCTAAAGAACATAAAAGAATTCGAAAGACATCCAGGAGGAGCACCAGCCAATGTTAGTGTTGGATTGAGCAGGTTGGGAGTAGAAAGTGCATTGGTAAGTAAAGTAGGAGATGACCCCTTTGGAGAATTTCTCATCGAATCTCTCAACAAGGAAGGAGTAGAAACCAAATATATAGTAAAAGATCCAGAAAAACATACTGGAGTAGTTTTCGTTCAACTCATAGGGGCAAAACCGGAATTTATACTTTACGATGGAGTGGCTTATTTTAACATGAAACCTCGAGATATAAAAGTGGATATCGAAAAAGCAGAGCTCATTCATTTTGGGAGTGTACTCTTTGCAAGAGAACCAAGTAGATCCACTATATTTAGAGTGCTCAAGAAATCTAAAGGAAAAGTTCCTATCAGTTACGATGTTAATATAAGACTTGACCTTTGGAGGGAAAGAGAAGAAGAAATGGTCAAAGATATCGAAAGAGGTCTTAAACTTGCTAATATAGTCAAAATAGGAGACGCCGAATTAGAATATCTCCAAAAAAATGGAATCGAGATAAATGATTTCAACTTTGCTCTCGTGGCAATAACAAAAGGTGCCAGAGGTTGCACCATTTTACACAGCGATCTTAAAGTTGATATCCCCTCCTATGAAATTCAACCTCTCGATACTACCGGTGCGGGGGATGCCTTTATGGCAGCTCTTTTGGCCAGTTTAAAATATATGAACAAGCTATATACTTTAGAGTTCTCAAGAGAAGAGCTGAGAGAAGCTGGACGTTTTGCTAATTTTGTGGCAGCACTTTCCACGACAACAATGGGGGCATGGAGTGTACCCACATTAGAGAAAATCAAGCGTTATGAGAAGTTTCATTTTCTTCCATGACTTCCTCTTCCTTCTTGCCAAAAAGACCAATTAAGTCATGAAGTATTGCCAAATCAATGCCAGCATTAAGAGCCTGGGAAAGCGAACCTGCCATCAACATTAAAAGGGCAAAAAAGAAGTCTATCCCTTTGTATACTATGGTAACCTTCACAGCTCGGTTTTTTCCTTTAATTATGCCCCACGCGAGGAGAAAATTTAGCAACCCAAAGCCCAAAAGCATGGACTTCTCAATTCCACTAGCTTCAGCAGAATAATACAAAAGAAAAAGCGATTGAAGAAAAAGTAAATATACTGCAAGTTTCATTAACCCCCCCTCAAGTACCTCTCAAATGCCTCAACATATTTAAACCCATCGTCGGGAAAAATCAAGACTGCTGTTCCACTGTACTCATTGCGGAGTTTTTCGAGAGCTTTGACCACTGCACCAGAGCTCAGTCCTATTAACAACCCATCTCTCCTTGCAATCTTTATTGAACCTTCCATGGCCTCCTTTTGGGTAACTTCAACCACTTGATCTATATCCACTTGGAAAAACCATTTAGGCCTCGTTTCAAGTCTTTTTATTCCTGGTATCTTCTCCCCCTTGGCTGGGACCACCCCAACGACTTTTGTATTATAGTGTTCCTTAAAGTATTTAGCAATTCCTGCTATATGGCCCGACGTTCCCACTCCAGCCACAATGACATCAGCTTGCTTTCCTATACTTTTAAGTTGCTCTTCAATTTCTCTAGCTGTATATTTATAGTGCGCCTCAAAGTTGTCATCGTTTTCAAATTGGTTTAAATTCACCGCTCCAGCCTCCTCTGCTTCCTTTTTAACAAATTCTATCATCGCTGGATCAATTGTCTCGAATTCAGTCTTTATGAGTTCTGCTCCGAGGACATTTAGAAGGATTTGCGTGCTCTTTGGTGTAGGTTTAGGAAGATATGCCCTGAATTCAATTCCTAAGATGTTTGCCATTGCTGCCATAGATATTCCAACGTTGCCTGAAGTTGCCTCAAAAAGAATCCTTGTTCCGTTGATGTCTTTACGGTCAAGAGCCTTCATGAGAAGATTGAAAACTGCTCTGTCTTTTATGCTTCTGCTGAAAGGATTAAAGAACTCTAGCTTGGCAAAATACATCCCCCCTCTCATCTGAAAGGGAAAGCCTAACTAGGGGGGTCGGCTTGAACTTTTCAAACAACTCAAGAGTATTTTGAAAAACGTTCATTTTTGATCACCGTTCGAGATTCCATATTGTGTTTATAAACATTGCTTTTGCGGCAATAACCCTAAGAAAAAACCTGAATTTAATCCTCAGATACAAATACTAAGATATCATATTATTTCTCAATATTTAAAGCCAAGAATATTATCCATGCATTTATAAAAAATGCTCCCAGAAGTTCTGGAATTGCAAGCCCTTTGAATACTTCGGTAAGATACAACATAACAAAGAATACTGTTACACTCCCAAGAACCCATAGAAATCCAGATTTCATACCTCTCTTAATCATTTTTAGACCACCATAAAGAATATCCGCAAAAATAAACAAGTAAAATGCGACTGCAAAAAGAGAGTGTGGGCTATACTCTTCGGGGAAAACCCCCACAAATATTAAACATAACATTCCAATCAGAAACAGAGGAGTAGTTAACTTTCTCCTAGCAGTTTCAATTCCAAATAAAAGTCCAAGAGAACCAACGAGAATCATTAAAGAGTTAAATACATAAGATATTGGATTATAAATAGAGCCCATATCGCTTAGAGCATTCTCAGTAACAGAAAACCAAGGATTTAGATAGATCACTATTCCAAGACCACCAAACGTAAAAATTGGAAGTAGAAGACCCAAGATTTTCAGCCACTTGGTCATTGTCGTTCCCTTTCTTTAAATCTTCGTTAAAATCAACCCCCTATAACTAGACAACTCTCATGATAGTGTCAAGGGATTTTCTTCTTGCCCTTGGGATAATCTTCTCAGTAGGATAACCAACAGGGATTACCCCAACAAGATACCAGTTATCTTCTAAGCCTGCCATCTCCCTAAGTTCCTTTTGATACTTATCAAGACTTGTTACTCCAATGTAACATGTTCCAAGGCCCAGCTCAACAGCTTTGAGCATAAGATTCTCTATTGCTCCCGCAGCACTCTCTATAGCCCACATAAATTCCAACTGAGTATATTTACTATCTTTCAAAACCCCTATTCCCTTCTCAATGAAAACACCAATATACACAGGGGCCCTATACATCCCGTTTTCAAGTATCTTTGACTTTAGCTTCTCAAGTTTTTCCTCTGGTAATCCTCGCGCTTGATAATATTCAATGTGAGATTCAAACATTATCTCATGAATTCTTTTTCTTGCTTGCTCACTTTTATAAATCACAAAGAGCCAGTTTTCCAAACCACTTGCCGTTGGAGCTCTTATTGCTGCCTCTATAAGGGCTTTTATCTTTTCCTCTTCAACCTCTCTATTATCATAATACCTTATAGACACTCTTTTGGATATCGCCTCTTTTAGTTCCATAAGCTTCACCAAAAAGAATAGAACTTCTCAAGTTAAGATATTTTCGATAGAACAAGAAGTGGTGAAGAAATTAAAATGTTGAAAGGCGTTTAACCGCCACCAATTCTCATTTCAAACTCTTCTACTGGAACTTTGAAGTCTTCTCTGCTTGTTATGTCGCCTCTGTTAAAGAGAACTTCTCTAGCCAACACCCAGTAAATAAGAGCTAATGCTTTTCTTCCTTTATTGTTTGTTGGTATTGCTAGGTCAACATAACTTAACAAGTTCTCAGTGTCTACAAGAGCGACTATTGGGATTCCAACGTCAATTGCCTCTTTCATAGCTTGGTGATCTGCCCTTGGATCTGTAACTACAAGAACATCTGGCTCAAAGAAATTCTTGACTAATGGGTTTGTCATCGTTCCTGGGAGGAACCTTCCAGGTATTGATCTTGCTCCTGTAATTTCTCCAAACTTTTTAACTGGCTTCTGACCATACAGCCTAACACTTACTGCCAATATTCTATCAGGATCAAACTTTGCAAGGAACTTACCTGCTGCCCTAAGTCTTTCATCTGTTTTTCTGACATCAAGCACATAAAGACCATCTTGTCTGACTCTGTATATAAAGCGCTTCATATCTTTTGTCTTCTGCTGTGTTCCAATGTGAACACCTGCAGCTAGATATTGATCAAGTGGAACTAAATATTCCTCCATCTTTCTTCACCCCTCAAATGTTATTATCCTTCCTCTTTCACCCAAATCCTCCGCTATCCTAATAAGCTCGTTTATTTTAATAAGAGAGCTCTCTTGGAGTATTATGGCGGGACACTTAAAGCCCACTGCCAAGTGGGACAACGCTTCATCAGCAGATTCATATTTTGCTTCAGCCAATATTGGCGCTATCCTTTCAGACTTGACATCATTAATCAAATTGTAAAGATCTGTAAGAGTTCCTAAGTTAATTGGTTTAATTGAAAGAGCGTTGTAATATCTTCTATCAAGTATATCCTTTGTTTTGAAGAGATATTCCCCATCAATAAATACTCCATGAGTCCCAGCTATAAGTTCAAGGAAGAGTTCTTCCTCCCCTAACGGCTTAATGTAAGCAATATTATAATCCTCAACCGCCTGGAGTACATCCTCAATTTTCATCTCTCTCTTTTGTATCAATCCTAGTGCAACTTCAAGTCCTAGTTCATCACCTGCCACTTCTGAAGCCTTTGAAAGTTCTTCTAAACTGATTCCTTTACTGTTCTCTTTAATTTTCACCATAGCATCAATTACATCTGAGATCTCCATTAAATCCCTGACAAGCACAATGTACTCAAAATTATCATCTTCAGCAAATTTGAGCATTGGAACTGGGAGCTCAGTGGTAAAAGTCCCTCCAATGTAACTGTACAGAGGCACTTTTTTCACGTTCGCAGCGGCCTTTGCAACAGCTACTGAAACTGCTAAAGCTGTGTTGGCACCAATATGGCTCAAATCCTCAGTCCCATCTATCTCCCAAAGATAAGAGTCTATAAGCTCTTGTTCTTGAGAATCAAAGCCAATTAACTCTGGACCAATTATTTCATCAACTTCACTCACAGCCCTGTGTGCCTCCACGATATATAAGGAGGGATTTTCGTCAATAGGGGCTGCAAATCTCCCAAAGCCGGAAGTAGTAATAACGTCAATCTCAACAGAGTATTTGCCACCTTTAAGGACTGAGATTCTGCCAACTACATTTTCAATTACTGTCATCAGATCACCTAACTAGGCCTTATAACGGTTATTGGGATTATCCCCTTTTCAAACTCTACTATTGCAGCATCCAACGGGCTCGCTCCTTCTGGAATATTAATTAACACCGGTGCGCCCATAGCTATCTGCAACGCCCTTGCACCTATAATCCTCGCCTTTTCAAATCTTGTATATCTAAACATCACATATCACCCATGCAAATTTTGGTGGGGCCGCCGGGATTTGAACCCGGGTCTCCGGCACCCCAAGCCGGGAGGATGGACCAAGCTACCCCACGGCCCCTCCAAAGAAATGTGGTTGTTTTAGTACACCCTATAATGCATGATCTCATCTATGAGTTCAACATGACTTAGGAGCATTCTTCTACAGCAATATCTTTCAAGTCCAAGGTCATCAAGGACTTTCTCTGGATCTTCTCCTTTTTCAACACGCTCTTTGAATATGTAATACTTATCTCCAATCACCTTTCCACAGGTGAAACATCTCACGGGAACTATCAAACGAACCACCTTTTTAGTTTTTAGATTTAAGGAAATTTTAAAGGGAATCAACGGTAACTCTTTTGCCTTTTTGCTCTTGGACCTTTTGTAGAGCGGTTTGGTTTGTGCGGCTCTGTTCTTCTTGAGTCACCAACAAGCATAGTTCTATCGTACTTCATAAACTTTTCTTTGAGGTTCATGTCCCCAGTCCACTCTACTAATGCTCTCGCTATTGCAATTCTGGCTGCTTCAGCTTGTCCCATAAAACCTCCGCCTTCAACCTTAACATCAATATCTACTTTACTTAGTATTTCTTCTCCAGCAAGAACTAATGGCTCCATTATTGTGAATCTGGCTATTTCTGGCTCAAGTATCTCAACAGGCTTGTAGTTAACTCTCACTCTGCCCTTCCCTTCCCTTATAGTAGCTCTCGCAACTGCACTTTTTCTTTTTCCTGCGGTTTGAATTATCCTCATTATCATCACCTCAGAATTTTCCACCAAGGAACTTAGCAACCTCTCCAACTGTCACATATTTAGGAGTTTTAATTCTTGACATGTGGGCTTCAATTATTGTTTCAAACTCCTTACCCTCAAACTCTTTTGGAACTCCTGCATATACTTTAAGCCTCTTAAATGCTTTTCGTCCTCTCTCTGTCTTCCATGGGAGCATTCCTCTGATGGTTCTCCTAACTAGTTCGTCACTTCTTTTTGGATAGAATGGTCCTTTTCTCGGATTTGTTCTTGTCCTGAGTTCTGTCCTTTGCTTATACTTTTCAAAGATAAACTCCCTGTTCCCAGTGATTATTGCCTTCTCCGCATTGACAATAATGATCTCCTCTCCTTCAAGGAGCATTTTTGCAACTTTTGATGCAAGTCTCCCAAGGATTAACCCTTCAGCATTAATAATTCTCATGGCTCATCACTCCATTATGATTACTCCACTACCTTTTGGGTTTCTCTCGACGAGATCTTCAATTGCTATCGCTTCTCCACCAGCTTGGAGGATCTTTTCTTTTGCTTTTTCACTGAACTTCCATGCTGCCACAATGACCTTATGATCTAATGTCCCAGCTCCAAGAACACTTCCAGGCACTATTACAATGTCTCCTTCCTTTGTATGCCTATTTATTCTGCTAAGGTTTACTTCAGCTCTTTGTCTTCTTGGCCTCTCTAAGCGCCAAGCTACATCCTTCCATATCTTAACATCCTCTTCATTTGACTTCTTTCTTAGATAGCGAATGAGTCTTCTCAAATTAATATCAGTTGGACCAGTCCTCTTCATGAGCATTCCTCCTTTCCTACTTCTCGCACCAAGGGACGGGGTGATCATCATGGTGCGGGGGCGGGGATTTGAACCCCGGAACCCCTACGGGACGGGACCCTAAATCCCGCGCCTTTGGCCAGGCTCGGCAACCCCCGCGCTATTCGGCTAATTTATGAAGCTCGTTTATAAATTTATCGCTCTTTCTCATTAGAATTTTAAGTGCTAAGCTTACAATTTCCTCAACAGGGAGTTCTCCGTTACTTTCCACTGTAAAGACAAATGTATTGGGGATTACCTCTTCTTTTATTTTGTTCCCAATGTACTGCTCAAATTCCCTTGGAATGTAAAAGCTTGTTATTGTAGTTAGTATCAATTCATCCTCAGTCTCTTCAATGGGGAGCTTTTTCCTTTTTGCAATTTCCTTAATCTTTTCCCAATTTGGGATTTCTTTACTTACATGAACTTTTGTTAAGTATTTGTAGTAAGCAAATCCCGGTTGCCATTTGACATGATCCTTTCCTTTTCCTAATTTTGCATATGCATTAAAAACTAAGCGTTGTCCCTCTGCGAGTTTTACTATAGGGATATTTGGAGTCACTGGCCTTACATCAGGATCATCACTCTTCAAATCACCTGAGTACACTATAGCCGGACCCTCAGCTTCTAAACTTAGAGTAACAGTGTAATCCTCTAACTCCATGCTATCTAGTTCAAATCTATCAAAGGGGGTTGTTAGAGGGATCAATGCTAGTCTATGAGCTATTATCTCATCAAAAAGGGCTGAATCATTTTCATAGAACTCCACTTCATCGATCGCAAAAGTTGGGACTTCTCCCAAGATAGTTCTCCTAAGTGCATTTGCAAACGCAACATCTACTCCTTCCAAAATAAAACGGATTGCATCATCTCTTTTTTCAAGAATCTTTATTTGCATTTTTCTCACCAAAAAAGAGGTTTTAAGGAAAAAATCAAACTCTTCTTCCCCTTCTACCGCCTTTTGGCCTTGTGCCATCGTGCGGTATAGGTGTAGCATCCTCTACTCTCCCTATTCTAAGACCTGCTCTTGCAAGTGCTCTAATTGCTGCTTGAGCACCGGGGCCTGGGTTTTTGCTTCTGCTTCCTCCAGGAGCTCTAACTTTTATATGAACTCCAGTGATGCCCTTTTCAATGGCCTCTTCTGCTGCCCTCCTAGCAGCAATCATTGCTGCATAGGGTGATGATTCATCTCTGTCTGCCTTAACTACCATCCCACCGCTCCATTTTGAAATAGTCTCAGCTCCAGTTAGATCTGTTATATGAATAATCGTGTTATTGTAAGAGGCATAGATGTGGGCCACGCCCCATTTTTCTTTTTTCTTTATATTAACAACTTGTTGTTCCTCACTCATTGTGCCTCACCCTTCTGAGCCTCTTCAATCATCATTCTTTCAGGATGTTGAGAATTCGCAAATGGTGATGCTCTTGAATATGTTATCCCGCTTTCTTCCTCTTTGAGTACTAGGTAACTTGGTGATCTGACTACTTGGCCATTTACCTCAATATGTCCGTGAACAATTAGCTGTCTTGCTTGTTTGATTGTCCTTGCTAGACCTTTTTTGAATACCAATGTTTGAAGCCTCCTCTCAAGAATATCATCTATTGTAAGTGAAAGAACATCATCAAGGTGTGCCCCTTCTGGGAGCATACCAAGTCTCACAAGTCTTTGAAGAAGCTGAGCCCTCTCAATCTCTGCCTGTTTTCCTCTCGCAGCTAGTAAACGCCTGGCTCTTCTTCTAAAGTTCTTGAGTTGAGTTTCGTGCTTCCATAGCTCCTTTTTATTTTTAAGAGCGTATTTTTGAACCAATACCCTCTCTCTATCAAGTCTTTCTTTAATCCATGGATGAGAGGGAGTTTCATACCTTTTCCTTTGTCTTTTTGGATCTCCCATTTATACCACCTCACTTCTTCCTTCTGCTAACACCAAGTGTAGAACCTCTTCTAAAGTTCGACTTAGTCCTTTGTCCTCTTAGTGGCAGACCAAGCTCATGCCTGATACCCCTGTAAGCCCTGATTCTCCTGAGCCTATTAACATCTTCACGCCATGCCATGACGAGTTTTGCCCCAGTAAGATGTAGGTCTCTTCCACTTTCATAATCTTTAGGTCTGTTAAGTATCCATCCAGGAATACCATACTTTCCAGGATCTTCAAGAACTGCTTCAATAGCCTTTACTTGCTCTTCTGTAAGATAACCCGCTTTCATCTTTGGATCTAAACCTGCAACCTTGCATATTATTGTTGCAAAGTTTACACCTATTCCTTTGATCCCAGTAAGGGCCAATCTAAGTTGTTTGTGGCCATCTATATCAACATTTGCTACACGCACGATATGTCTAAAGTCAGCCATTATAATCACACCTCCATATCTCAATCCTTTAAAGAGGATTTTGGCGCCGGGACGGGGATTTGAACCCCGGCGGGCAAACGCCCACGGGCTCTCAAGGCCCGCGCCATCCCAGGCTAGGCTATCCCGGCATACACTCTAAAGCCCGAGCCCTTCGCAAGTTCAACCACTTCTTTAAAGCTCTCCTCCATTAAAGTCTTAATATATTTTGCGCCTTGATTAGTGCGAATTACAATTTGAAGTAATCCTCCATCGTAGAGATGAAGGGGTGCATTTATAACTATTTCCCTCAACACATCCTTACCCGCATGTACTGGAGGGTTTGTAATTATGCTATGAAACTTTTCACCTGTGACGGGTTCATAAAGATAACCCCATCTTACCTCGGCATTCTTAATGTTATTGATTTTTAAGTTTTTCTTCGCTATGTTCACAGCCCTCCTATTAACATCCGTCATTACAACCCGCTTCACAAATTTAGAGGCAACTATACCAATAACACCATATCCGCAACCAAGATCAAGCACTTCCCAGTCTTTATCTAACACTGCACTCTCTATTAGGAGTTGGGTCCCTCTATCAAGCTTTCCAAAGGAAAAAACACCGCTAGCAGTGATGAATTTAAAATACTCCCCTCTAATAAATACTTCAATCATTTTAGTTTTCAGTGGTACTTGTGGTTCTTTAGAGTAATAATGGCTCATGATCGAAGGTTAGCAAAGGAGTTTATAAATCTAAGTGGGAGAAAAGAAAACACTCTACCACATTTTCGGATACCAATCTCGTGGCATAAATACCTTTTCAACATCTACTGCAATCCCTTTTGCCTTCGTTAACATCTCTTGAGTGCTCATTTTTGCTTTACCTAATGCCACAAGCTCGTCTTTGAGAGTCATTATTGCAATTAAATCACCCGGCTTAATACCTTTATGAAGCCTCACTATGCCTGGAACCGCTAAATCAGCACCATGGGTAACCGCTGCCACTGCTGAATCCCTAATCCAAACTTTAGGTAAATGTTCTACTGCCTTTTCCATTGGCTGAATTGAATTTCTAAAGTAACTCTCAATCCCATCATCTTTCCAGAAATGATAAGCATCTATTAAATCATGAAGGCTTACAAGTGTCTCATCTTCTCGGAAAGGTCCACTTCTGCTTCTTCTAAGTTCAGCCATATGTGCCCCAACACCCAAAGCAAGGCCCATGTGATGAATGAGAGAACGTATGTAAGTACCTGCTTCAACACCGACCCTAAAAAGAACGTCTTTACCATCAATTTCTAAAACTTCAATATAGTAAACTTTTCTAGTCCTTAATCTCCTTTTAACAGCACTCCTCAATGGCGGTCTTTGAATGATCTCTCCTTCAAATTCCCTCATGACAGCTCTTATCTTATCCTCTGAAACACTTCCATGAAGATGCATTAAAGCAATATACTCTTTTCCGGCAGGCAAAAGAGCCTGCACAACTCTAGTAGCCCTCTCAAGAGCTACTGGTAAAACTCCCGTAACCTTCGGGTCGAGAGTCCCCCCATGACCAGCTTTTTGAAGATTAAGCAGCTTCTTAATCCATGCCACAACCTCGTGGCTAGTTGGACCAGGAGGCTTGTCAAGATTTATCACACCAAACTGGAGATGAAGTTCAATAGGCCTCCTCTCTGGAGGATATCCCCATTTTGGATTGGTCTCAGCATTCTCATCCTTTATAACAACCTCTCTCTTGAGATCAGCAGGAAGTACGAGCTCTCGCTTTTTCCTTTTCTTAGCCATTCTCCTCACCTACAAAAAATTGAAAGAGATGGTTATAAATCTTTAGAATACTCCCATCATGATTCCTACCCCACTCTATGAGAGACTATCAAAAAGTAACCTAAAACACTTCTTCTAGGAATGAGAAAGACTAAAAAAGCCTTCTTAAGCCGGTTTTCCTTTTTTAGAGCATGTACAAGATATCGTATGAATGACTTGGATATGTATAATAAGCATGTTTTAGATCCTTAGCTGTTAGGCCCAGTTTAATTGCAAGAGCAAAGATGTTCACAATTTCCTCTGCATTTTGACCAAGCAAATGTGCTCCAAGAATCCTATTTCCTTCTCCGATTAGAATCTTATAACATGAATACTTTTGATTTATTCTAATGGAGTTGTACCATTTTGAAGTATCGCCTTTTTTTATGATGAATTTGAGGCCCTTTTTCCTAGCCTCCTCTTCCTTTAAGCCAACAGAGGCCATTGGAGGGATTGTAAAGACTACTGTAGGTATTGCAGTATAATCAATTTTCACATGGTTTCCTTTGATAATATTGTTTGCAGCTATACTTCCCTCTACTGCTGCAACTGGTGTCAATGGTAAACCACCTTTGGCGCAATCTCCAGCAGCATAAATATTCTCATTCGTTGTTTGCATATATTCATTGACCTTTATCCCTTTCTCGTCATATTCAACGCCAGCCACTTCCAGCCCGAGGTCATCCACATTGGGTATCCTCCCCGCTCCGTGAACTACGAGATTAACCTCAAAATTTCCTTGCGGAGTTTTCACAACAAATGAGTCTGCCCTTTTCTCCACTTCCTTCACGGGAGCGTTTGTCACAACCTTTATGCCCCTCTCCTCAGTGGCTTTGATGAGACTATCAACTATATAAGGCTCAAAATTCTTCAAGGGCCTTTCACTTCTGTGAAGTATTGTCACAGAACTCCCAGCGCGTGCTGCTAAATGTGCAAATTCAAATGATATATACCCCCCACCGATGAAAACTATCCTCTCCGGCAACTCATCAAGTTCAAGAAACTCATCGCTGGTTATAACATGCTCCTCTCCCGGAATGTTAAGTTTTCTCGGCTTTGCACCTGTTGCTACCAAAAACTTGTCAGAGAGTATGACCTCACCGTTTACCTCTATTCTATCCTTGTCTATAAACCGAGCGCTCCCATGGATCGTCTCCACCCCTGCTTTTTTGAAAGCCCTCTCAATCCTCTCTGGAAAACCTTTAGTCCATTCTCCCTTAAAAGCCATGAGCTTTTTCCAATTTATATACACTTTTCCTTCAATGCCTTTGTCTTTCATCCTTTCGGCCCAATCTACAAGCTCAGCTCCACCAATGAGAATTTTCTTCGGGTCACAACCTCTTAGAGCACATGTTCCCCCAAATGACCTCTCATCAACAATAGCAACACTCAGCCCAGCCCTTGCAAACTTATAAACAGCAGAAGAACCAGCTACACCAGTTCCAATAACAACCACATCAAACTTTCTCATCTTCTTCATCCCACATTATCTCAACACCCTTCCAAAAGGCAATATAATCTTTAATTGTGTTTGCCGCTTCTTTAGGATTCGGGTAATACCATGCAGCATCTTCATTTACCTTATCTCCCACAACAACATGATAGTAACTTGCTTCTCCTTTCCATGAACATGTTGTATGGGTGGAGCTTTTTCGGAGGAATTCCTTTCTCACAGTGTCGGGTGGAAAATAGACATTGCCTTCCAAAAGAATAACTTTGTCTCTTTTAGCCTCAGCAATAATTTCTCCATTCCAAATAGCTTTAATCATTTTATTCATCTCCAATGTAAACTTTGCATGAATTGTTAAGTAAGTTTTTATTCCCAAATGAGAAATTTAAGAAGAGACAGTTTACAACGTGAAAAAGATAATGGGCGAATCGCCCGAAATCACTCAAGACTTATTCCAGCCTGTTCAAGAGCAGCCTTAACAGCTTCGTCCTCAGCACCGCGTTCGATGGCAATCTTTTCTGGAAGAGGCTCAAGGTGCTTTATGTTCATCCTTCTTCTCTTAACCTTGTTAAAGCCAGCACCAGTCACAAGGACGAAGTTTTTGTCAATTATATCCACAACAACTACTTTTTGTCCAGCTCTTCTTCCAGCAATAACAACGGCTAATCTTCCAATGTCAATTGCAGGCATTCATCCCACCTCCACTATTTTTATTTCCCCGTGTCACCATCGGGGTACAGGTGGTCGATGGCGGCCTTCACAATTTTGAAGACCCCATCGGGACCCCATTTAGCGGTATTAATTGTTAAGTCATAAATCGAGAGGTCGTTAATGTCGACCCCATATAGGTTTAAATACCTTTTCCTATTCTGCATTTCCCTTTCAGCAATTTGCATGAAAGCTTCTTCAACACTTACACCTTCCCTTCTCGCTACGCGTTGGGCCCTCACTTGAATTGGTGCATCGAGCCATATTTTTAAGTCAGCTGTCTTTACCATCCACCCTGCTAGACGGCCTTCTATGACAACATTGCACTCTTTTGCTGCCTCTACTTGCCTCTTGTCAACTTCTCTATCTATTTCGGGGTGCATTTCTGCATATTCTTGGAATTCTTGCAGACTCATACCTCTCTCTTTTGCCATTTGGCGAAAGATCAAGCCTGCGTAAATATGCTTAAATCCATAATATCTAGCTAAGTTCTTGCATAGAGTGGTTGTACCGCTTCCCGCCAAGCCACTTACTGTTATTACTAGACATCCCTTTGGCATATTTCATCACTTATTCGACCTATAATTTTAAAGAGCAGCTCTTACCTGGGCTTTTATAACCCTACGCATACAGGTTGGACAAAGATTTGGCATTGGTCTCTCTGGTCTCTTCTTTGTTTTGGGCAATTTTCTGAGTTCACTAGGTCTTCCCCTAGGAACCCCATTGAGGGGCTTTCCACAAATTGCACAGTGTGCTACTTTTGGTTTCTTCCTCTCGAAGTGTATTACAGTCCTCCCTCCAGGAGTCCTAACATATTTCCTTCTCCATGATCTTGATCTGTACATTGGCTTCATATCTCTCCACCTCGCTTAGCTTTTTTGCAGAGTATTTTTAAATTTAACTATTTTTTGTTTATCCTCTAAGTACGATGCTAAACTTCTTTGAAAAGGTATCGAAGAGATGAAAAAGAAAGTTGAAAACTTTAATCATACTTCTTACGAGTCTTCTCATCACATATTATATGTTCTAAATATTCCTCCCACTCTTGAGAATCCCACGTGCCCAAAGCTTTATGAATCGTATAATACTTCTGGGGAACTGGATGGGTACCAAAAACGACTTTTAATCCATACTTTTCCTCAATAAAGTTCTTAAAATAATCTATCCATGGACATGGTGGGTAACCAACTAAGAATCCTGTTGCAAAGTGAACAACTTCTACTCCGTTGTTCTTCATTTCTGCTGGAGCGTATTCGATATTCCCTCCCGGGCAACCTCCACATGTAGTATACCCAACGACTTCAACATCTTCATCTTTGTAGAGGCTGAATGCCCCTTCCCTCTCTCTTATGGCTTTGAAGCATTTTCCTCCTGCACACGTTCTATAACGGTCACAAATTATAATTCCAATTTTCACCATTTCATTATCCCCTATATAATGTTCAACATTATTTACAATGTTTACCTAACCTTAAATTTTTTGGCAATCGTATAATAAGACTCAGAACCTTAAGACTTTCCCAGAGTGAAGCTTCTCAAAATTCTTCCCAAATTCCTTTAGAAACATTGCTTCAGCTTTGAGCCCTGTACAGTGCCCAGTATAAATTTTCTTAACCCCTAAATCCCTAAGTGCTTTTATCGTGTTTTGAATCCTCTCATCATTAGCACTTATTAAATGAAATCCACCTATAACAGCGTATACATCAGTGGTTCCTGTTATTTCAATAGCTTTCTGCACCATGCTGACTATTCCCGGATGAGAGCATCCCCCAATAACCACTAATCCTTTTTCAGTTACTATTCCCAGTCCTATCTCATCTTCAACTTCATCCTGAACTACTCTGCCATTTTCAAGCTTTTGAAGGTCTATTGTAACCTCTCTCTCAAAATCAACCTTATTTTCTTTTTCAATTTCTCCAAGCGTGAAAATTCCCGACATTATTCTTATTGGGTCTCTGCTTAAAATCCATATTCCTCCAAGTTTTTCGATTTCTTTTTTTCTTATGGGTGGAATCCCTGCATATATGAATTCTGGTTCTGTAGCAAAGCTCACTTTAAAGATATTTGGATGAGCGAATATTGGTGCCTCCTTTCTTATTTTTTTCATAATGCCTAAAAGTCCCCCAGTATGGTCAAAATGACTGTGAGAAAGCACTATTAGGTCGATAGTTTTTGGATTAATTCCCATAAGCCTCATATTGAAAAGAATAGGTTCTGCATAGGATGCTGCATCAAATAATATTCTACGAACGATACCATCAGATTTTGCTTCGATCAGGAATGAAATACCATGTTGAGCCCAGAATTGACTGTTGTATCCGGCATAATCCTCTGCTAATATATAAATCTCTAATTCCTCAATCTCTCCAATCTCCATATAGCATCGCCTTCTTTTAGGAAAAAGAAAATTATAAAACAAGACTAAACCGAATCGAGGAGTTTTCTCAATACCTGACCAACAGCCATTGAAGTTAGGATATACCATCCAATGTAGCCAAGCTCATTGGCCTGAAGAGACGAGTGATAGAACCCATGGAACAAATCAAAGAGGAAAAAGTTGAAGGGTGACTTTACAATTGCAGTCTCAACGTACCATCTCCTCATCCAACCAAAGAAGATAAAGAATATCGGCATTGTGAAGAGCATTGGCTTAAACATCGAGTCTTTCATAACTTCGTTTTGGAGCTTTAGTAGTTCCATTTGTTTTTGCTGTAACTTTCTTAGTTTCTTTTCATCTTTTGCTTTTTGAGCTTCTTTCCACTCTTTTTGGAACTCCTTGCTCATCTTTTGAAGTCTCTTCATTTTCTCTTGGTCAATTAAAAAGTGATTTACTAAAGTGAAAAATCCTCCAAGTATGGCACCTGAAATTGTTACTACCCACATTGGATGAGCATTCATTACCAACGGCCCGAACAACTTATCCAGAGCCAAATAAATTCCCTCAAGCATCTTCTTCCACCGCCAGATCCAGTATTTTTACCAACTCATTAACAGCTTCTTCCAATCCTTTGTCTTCATGATTCTCAATTATCTTTATAAGTGCATTGGAATGCATTGCATAGCTGATTGCAGCAGCCCTATTTAAATCTTGGTGTCTTTGAATTTGCTCTTCAGTTTCAACATCCCTGTCTCTTTTTAGATCTCTCAAACGTCTGCCAAGTATCTCACTTGGATTAGCCTCTATTATGACCATAAACTTTGGATTTATGACCTCAATAACTTCCTTTGGAAATCCTAACATGTAACCTAAGGGAGTCTTAATTGTAGCATGTGTATCAAGTAGTACTGGTTCTTTTCGAGATATTTCCAAGATTCTTTGAGCCGCTTTTAATTGAAGTTCTCTCTGAGTTTTTAAACTTAATCTCCTCATTTCATCTCTATGGGAAACTAAATTAGCCCTAACTGCCTCCTCAAACATTATGTCTCCAAAGTTAATAACCCTAAACCTTGCTCGAGTCCTCTGCAAAGCCAGTCGTGTGATTGTACTTTTTCCTACTCCCGGAATCCCTGTAATAACCACCACAAACGGCATTTTATATCACCTTGATGAAAACTCGCGCTCCAAACACTACAAAGAGAAATTGGTTTATAAGGTTTTTTGGGAATAAGATGGAAAAAAGAAAATCATCCAAAGAATCTACGCAATGCTGGGAACATCTCAGTTGCCTGTTCTCTTGCTATTTCTTCGTAGAATCTATAGAGAATACCAACGGTAAGCAATATACCAGTTCCAGTTCCCAGGGCACCAAGGAAATCTGCCAATACTGCCACGACCCCTAATGTAAAAGCTCCCCAGAACGTGACATAAGGAATATATCTTTGGAGAACCCTTTCAAGTATTCTTGGATCCCTTCTGAATCCAGGGATCTGGAGTCCAGCCCTTTGAAGCTGTCTTGCAATGCTTCTTGCGTCTAACCCTGTGAGCTCAACCCATAGAAATCCAAAGAACAATGAAAACGTTATTGTCAACAAGGCATAAACCAGAGCCCTTATTGGGTCTGCCATTACGCTGAATATATCTCTAGGTGGTAAGACATATCTAACAACTCCTGAAATTACAGCTCCACTTTCATCAAATGTTCCAAGTATTGGATAGCCTATTCTCTGAAGAAGCCTGGCCCAGAGTTGTATATTTGCATAGAGAGCAAAAGTAAGGATAATTGGGATATTACTAACATACATGAATCTAATTGGATATCTTCCCCTTACAGTTACTCTTCCATAGCTAAGAGGTATCTCCACGCGCATGCTCTCGAGATAAACAACTATTAGAAATATCACTACGGTAGCTAGAACGCTAAGCATGTCTGGCATTCCCCTTCTATAAAGAGCTCCCATGAGATCTCCTTGAATTATATGTTGAATAAAAGCAGGTATAGCTCCAATTATTGCAGGTTCACCTGTAAGGGGATCAATTGCAGCACTAGTTGTGAGAGGATTAAGAGATTGAGTCACAATTGTCTGAGAAACTCCAGCAGCAATGAAAAGACTTATACCACTCCCAATTCCCCATTTGCTTACAAGTTCATCCATGATCATGACCATTATTCCACCAAATGCAAGCTGAAGCATTAAGAGTAGCTTAATTGTAAGTGTTGGGTTTCCAAAAGCTCCTGCAAATACATACACTCCAGCTTCAAAGAAACACATGAAAACTGCAAAAACCTTCTGGAGTGCCTGATAGAACCTTCTATCGTCTGGGTTTGAGAGGTCAAGTTTTATGATCTCTGAACCAACTAGGAGTTGCATGATAATTCCAGCTGTGACTATAGGTCCAATACCCAATGTCAAAAGGCTACCATTTCTACCTGCAAGAACAACTCTTAATGTTTGGAAGTAATCCTGAACTGTTTCTGGTATTCCAAAAAGAGGAATCTCCGCCATAGCAAAATACAACAGTAATGCAACTACAGTCCAAGCAAATTTCTCTTTCAACGGAACATGTCTTTTTGGTCGATCAATTTCTGGAAACGCATGTTCTATTTTATAGATTATATCCCTTGCTCCCATGGATTACACCCCAAAAATATTAATAATAAAAAATCAGGCAAGGAGGGCCTCTCCACCAGCTTGAACAATCTTTTCTTCAGCTTTGGGGGAGAATGCCCTGGCCTTGATAACGAGAGGTTTAGTTAACTTTCCGCTTCCAAGGACTTTGTCTGCAAACTGGGTTGTGTCAACAACTATTTTTCCTTCTTCCTCATAAGCAATGCCAAGCTGCATAAGTTCATCCAAGTGTTCTTCTATAAATCTAAGATTAACTGCCATTATCTCCCTCTGTGCCTCAACAGGTCTTTTAAACCCTCTCTTACCTAGGTGATCTGGCATATACTTGATGACCCATGTCCACTTCGTCTTCTTTCTCTTTCCTGTTCCTGCCATACCTCTACCGCCTTTGTGTCCTCCACCACGGTGCTTCTTTTTACAACCCCATCCGTGAGTGTGGGAACCGCGAAGCTTTCTCACTTTTTTCTTTCTTCTAATCATCTCGCACACCTCATAGCATTCTCTCTATAAGCTCGTTAATAGCCTCTCCTCTATAACCTAAAGCGCCACCCTCTTTGAAGGTCCTCTTCTTGCTCTTGAATCCTCCTCTTGGTGGGTGCATCCTGAAGACTGGCTTAAGACCTGGTAAATCACTAAGCTTCATTTCCCCTGCTATAACTTTTTCTGCAAATTCCTTGATGCTCATTCCAAGTTTTTCTTGAACATATTCTTCTGTTACACGTCTGTTTCCAGATAATCTTCCTCTTTTCTCAATAAGCTTTGCTAAAGTTTCTGCAGTTATCTCTCCCCAAGTTATGTAGTCCTTGACTTTCTGGATCATCCCAGTATACGCGGGAGTTTCATCTATTATCACTAAGTGGTTTATCTTATGGAGTCTAAGCATGCCTAATGTATCCTTTACAGGTCTCTTTACATTTACTCTGCCTCTTACCCTAATCAATGCAAGTTTTGCCATTTAGCTCACCTCACAGTTCAAAGTTCTGTGGCATCTCTCTACCTATAACTATACCATAGCGCTCAATCATTTCAGGTTTTACAGCGACACTATTAGTGTTGTATAATGCCTCAAAAACTGCTTTTGCAAAGTTGACTGTTGTTCTTGTCTCACCAAGAGTCTGTGACCAAACATCTTTAACTCCTGCCAAGGCAAGTATCTTTTTACCTACATCACCAATAACAAGTCCAAGTCCTCTTGGTCCAGGCATGAGTCTGACTTTTACGCTACTGCTTTTACCTTCAACTGCAAATGGAATTGAGTGTGGTCTTCTGCACCTGCATTCCCATGAACCGCAACCTCTTTTTATTTCAATGATGTTCATCTTAGCATAGTTTATTGCCTTCCTAATTGCAATACCTACTTCCTTTCCATGACCGATTCCAAGTCCTACATAACCATCTTTGTTACCTACTGCCGCTAATACTCTAAATCTAACTCTCCTACCACTGTCAGTCATTCTCACTGTTAGAGCTATATCAAGCACTTCCTGGTTCTCCCTTGTGTTAACCTCTGGGAGGAGCACATCAACTATTTCTGGTTCTTTTATCTGGTAACCTCTCCTAAAGACTTCATGAATGTCAGTAATTTGGCCTTCCTTAACGAGCATACCTAGTTTTGTCCTTGGTTGCCATTCTTCTAAAACCCTTTGAGCGTACTCTTTCCACTCCTGGCTCATGCTCTCACCTTCTCAAATTTCTCAACGATTCTCGCTTTAACCTCTTCAAAGTGTTCAGGAAGCTTTTCAGGTTCAAGCCCTTTAACAAGGTATCCTCCAAATTGCTTTCTGTACTTTTCTTCATCCTCTTCTTTGAGCATCTTTGCATATCTAGCTATGTGTTCACCATTTACTCTATCTTCTCCAGGATAAATTTCTTCGCTATGAGGAACGTTAAGACCAGCATCAACTGCTCCTTTAAGCACGGCGAAGATGCTTGAACCTTTTGTAGGTGGGTGGAGCCCTATATCAAGTATTGCCTCTTCAATGCCCTTTTCTAATGCTTTATATCCAATCAATAGTCCAAGGAGATAGGCACTTGGAGTGTTCCCCCCATGACCTTTCCATCCAAAGTCTCTCATGAGTTCTCTTGTGTGAGCTGAAACAACCGTTTTGTCACCTTCTGGACCATAAAGGACTATCTGAGCGATATGATGATTAAGTGTTTTTCTCACGACTAATCTAGGCTTGCCCGATTTTAAGAGTGCAAGCCTCTTGTGATAGTTAGTCTTACCTTCCCTTCTTCTCCTAAATGGAACTCTATATCTTGGTCCGTGAGCCATTTATATCACCTCTTTAATATACCTCTCTCTTCCATGAACAGGTAAAGCTGGTGTTTGTTCTTAAACTGGCCACCTTTAGCCCTTATGTAAAGATTGCGGTATGTATGTTCATCAATTTTTTTCTCAGCTTTGAGCTTCCTGAGCTCTTTTCTAAGTGCTCTTATAGTCATTATCCACTTCTCCTTCTTACCCATTCTTGCTGTCTTTTTACCTTTTCTATTTCCATGTCCCCTGTGTCTACCTTTCTTCTTTGCCTCTTGCCTAACTTTTGCTCTGTATCTGCTTTGTCCCTTAAGGGGTTTTTTCTTGACAACCCCTTCATTTATCAATCTCCTAATGTCCTCCCTAGTGATTGCGGATTTAACGTCCTCAATCCTCTCAGGATCAATCCAAATTCTATTCTCGCCACACTTCAACAGTTCAGCTGCAATTCTTCTCTGCATCTTAAGCATGACATTCACCTCGCATTGAGCACCTTAATCCCCAATTCCTTAGCCCTCTCAATTATCATGATTCTCTTCTTCTTCCCAACGGTACTTGCGATCCTAGCTGCTTGTCTTGTTGGATCAACAGATTCAAGTTCTTTAACATTGTGGACAAGCACTTCTTCATATCCACTTGGATGAAGTCCTCTAACAGCCTTTGGTGAGCTCCATCCAATACTTGGAGATCTTGCTTTACCTTTCAGTTTAACTCTCATCTTGCTGTCAGTTCCTTTTGGCCTTCTCCATTTAGGATCATTTTTGAACTTTGGAAACCTCCACCACTCCTGTCTAAGGAATTTGGGTTTCTTTCTCTTGAGTTTAGCCCTTATTCTCAACAGTCTCGCTTTTTCGTTCATCTCTCACACCTCAGAACTTTATAGGTTTACCAGCTTTTTCCACAATGTAGATACCATCTTGGAATACTCTTCTATCTCTACCAACCACCTTAGTTGCTTGCTCGATGTTTGCTGCGGTTTGTCCTACCTTCTCTTTGTCGATTCCTTCTACAAGAATTTCTCCGCCTCTAACCTTCACAGTGACTCCCGGAAGTATCTTGGCGACCCTAGGAGCCTTTTCACCAAGGAAATTCTCAATGTAAACTTTGTCACCTTGCACTTTTACTGTTATTGGAAAGTGACTGTAAACCACCTTAAGCTTGTAAGTAAGGCCCTCCGTGACTCCCTTAACCATGTTTGTTATGTGTGCCTTGAAGGTTCTTGCGATTGCAATATCTTTTCTCCTTGGAAAGTCCTTGTAGATGACAACCTTATTGTCCTCTGCAAAGAGCTTAAAGCCAGGATAACTGAGTTCTCGTTCAACTTCTCCTTTTGGTCCTTTCACTTTTACAAGGTTACCATTTATTTCAACTGTAACTCCTTCTGGAATTTCAACTTCTTCCCTCACCCATGCATCAACTGGCATTTCTCTCACCTCAGTAGATGTAAGCTATTAATCTTCCACCAATGCCCTTCTCCAGGGCCTCTTTGTGAGTCATAACTCCTTGAGAGGTTGATACTACCAGTATACCAAATTCGAATGCAGGAAGGAACCTCTTTTCCCATTTCTCGTATTCTTTAGCCTTTACTGAGAATCTTGGCTTTATTGCGCCTGCTCTGTTTACTTTTCCTAAGAGTTGAACTCTGTAAATTCCCGCTCTACCATCATCAATAAACTCAAACTCTCCAATATAGCCGTTCTCTTGCATAACTCTTAGTACTTCTCCAATAAGCTTTGAAGCTGGTTTTATGTATACCTCTTTCTTACCAACTCTCTCGCTATTTGTGATATGTGACAATGCATTTGCCAAAGGGTCTAACAAAGTCATCTCATCTCACCTCAGTCGTATTTCTTAAATCCTAATTTTGGAGCTACCTCTCTAAAGCAGTGTCTGCAAAGCATCAGTCCATGAATTCTAACTATTGGTCCAAATTGCCCGCATCTAACGCATCTTCTCGCGCCTTTACCAAACTTCCTTGATTTTCTTTTATTGTAATCAGCCTTTGCCATAATCATCCCTCCACAATCTGGACTCCAAACTCTTCCTGCATAAAAACCATCCCTTCTTCTTTAGTAAGCTTGTGCTTTGTTGGAATGTGGTGTCTCCTTCTCTTCCTTATTGCTATTCTATATCCTGGCCTCTCTAGTGTTACACAAACGTCCATACCGAAGATACCTATCTCTGGGTCATACTCAACTCCGGGTATGTTTATGTGCTCGTCAATTCCAAAGCATACATTTCCATGTTCATCGAAACTTGAGGCTTTGAGTCTGTTATCAACGGCAGCGAGCAATCTCTTTAAGAGGTCGTAGGCTTTTTGTCCTCTGAGAGTTACTTTGACTGCAATTGGTTCTCCTCTTCTTATTCCGAAGTCCCTATTTGTTTTCTTGGCCTTCCTTCTTATTGGCTTCTGGCCTACCAGAGCTTCTAACATTGTCTCTGCCTTTGTCAATCTCTCACCACTCTCTCCCACACCAATGTTTATTGTTATTTTTCCAATTCTCGGTCTCCTCATGGGATGAGCTTCCCAATCAGCCAAGATTGCCTCTCTGTTAGTTATCATTCTCTTTCACCTCACGGTAATGAAATCTTTGGCTCTTCCTTACCCAAAACGAATGCATAATCTTTCAATGTATCGAATAGTTCTCCTTCTTTGTCTTCAATTGTGACCACATCGGGCCATCCGCCTGGGAATTGTCTCACTTCAACTATTTTCCCCATTCTTGCAACGTTTTTACCTTGTACAACAAAGACAAAAGCCCCTACATCAAATGGCAGGACTTCAACTATTTCTCTCTCTGGGACTTTTACTAGAACTGTATCTGCAGTTCTAAAGGCATCCTTGGTCTCATCTGTGAGTGAGCTGAGCTTAACTAAGTGGTTTGTACCATCATGGAAGTTAAGTTGCAGATTACCTCCTTTCACCATCCTCTTATTGCTTATCCTGAGAGGTTTTATCTTAGCCTCTTCTTCAGTTATTGGATGGAGAATTAATTTTCCAATTCTATTTGGAAGCACTCTGTAGTATTCTCCAGTTTCTGGAATTGAAACGACATCCATTATACCTACTGGGAATTTGTAGTCCTTTCTTACTTTTCCATCAACAAGTACTTTGCCTTCATTGAGGACTTTCCTAGCCTCTCTTCCTGTTCTAGCGTAGCCCAAGTAATCCCTAATTATGTAAATGAGAGGTATTGAAGTCCTCATAGTGTGAGGCCCTGGTGACGGTCTAACTGCCCATTTGAAAACTTTTCTTTCGATATACCATTGAGTTGGGGCAGCAAGTCTTTTAAGGTGTCTCTTAGCACCCTTCCTCGCCATGTTCAAGCCCTCCTCTCAATTATTTTCTTTCTTCTCTCATCTTCAAGGTTAAGATCAACAATCATAACATTTGATGGATGGATCGGATAGAATACTTCAGTTCCACTTACTTTCTTTACAGTAACTCCCTCGATATGAAGTCTATACCTCTTAAGATCTACTTCAATCACTTTTCCTTCATGACCCTTGAAGTCTCCTCTAAGTATCTTTACCTTGTCTCCACTCCTTATTGGCAAACTTCTAATACCGTACTTTTGTCTGAGTTCCCTTGAGAGTGTGGCACTAACGATTTTGTGCCTCAAATGAAGAGGAGCATTGTACAAAAACTTTCTTTGTTTTCTCGGTTGTTTACTTTTCAATCTCATTTATCTCACCTCACAATACTATGCTCGCAATACTTCCAACTCTAACCCACTTTTCAGCAGCCTCTCTTGCCACAGGACCTCTAATTTCAGTCCCTCTTGGAACACCTTCTGGTGTTGTTATAATTGCTGCATTGTCTTCAAACTTAACTCTCATTCCATCAAGCCTTTTGTATTCCTTTCTTTGTCTGACTATAACTGCCCTAACTACTTGATGTCTTATGTCAGGTCTTCCTTTCTTCACTGTTGCGATGACCATGTCTCCAACGCCTGCTGAAGCTAGTCTTCTTCTAACTCCCTTGTATCCAACTACTCCAATAATTTGGATAACTTTTGCTCCAGAGTTGTCTGCTACAGTGAGGTAAGCCCCAATAGGAAGAGCCCTTGTTGGTCTTACAGGAGATATACCTCTTGTAGCACCAGCACCCTTCTTTGCCATGTCTTATCACCTCTCCTCTGCCTTTTGCGTGACTGCAACTACTACAAAACTCTTTGTCTTACTAAGTGGCCTGGTTTCAGCTATAATTACTTTGTCCCCAGCCTTTGCATTAATGCATGGTGGATTGTGAGCATGAACTTTGCTTCTTCTAAGTTCATAACGCTCGTATTTTTTTAGATAGTGATAGTACTGTCTCTCAACAGTAACTGTATGTCTTGGCTTATCGCTAACCACTATTCCTTCGAATACTCTACCGTGCACTTTTATATGGCCATGCCAAGGGCATTTTGGGTCATCACACTTTTCCGCAGGAGGCTGTATTCTCAATCCAATGTCTCTCATGTCTTTCACCTCTTTTTCAATCTCATCTCGGGCCTTCCAACCAGTTCTTCTCCCTTTATTCGAATTTTTTTATCATCAACCTCAAATTCAAACTCCGCAACGATTTTGGGAATTTTCCATACTTTCCTTCCAAGGATTGTGAGGGTATTTTTAGTCTCGTCAATCACATATCCTTCAATTCCTATCAACCCTGGATGAGAGCTCTTCACCACTTTAACTTTCAGTCCTATGAGTTCATGGAGGAGTAGTGTTTTCCTTGTCATTCTACTTCTATTAAGTCCTCTGAAAATCCAAGTTCTGCCAATAAGCGCTTCACCTTTTCTCTGTGATCTCCTTGAAGCTCTATTCTTCCGTTTTTCGCTGTCCCACCGCATGCCAACTTCGCCTTGAGTTTTTTTGCTATTTCATCAAGGTTAAACTCTTTCTCATCAATACCCTCAATTATAGTCTTGAGTTTTCCATATCGGGCTTTTTCAATATAGACCCTTATTCTTTGTTGCTCCTTTAACACTTCTTTAAACAACATCTCATCCAGGGGATTCACAATCCTAGGCACTAACCATCACCTTTTACTCCTCAACTTTTCCTTCTTTATTGTTAGTAGGCGGGCAATATCCCTCCTAAGGTTCCTAATAACCATAGGGTTCTCCAAGGAGGTGCCCATAGTAAGCATTCCTCTCTCCTTCGCGAGTTCAAGTCTAAGTTCCCTAATTTTTGCTTCGATCTCTTCTACGCTCATCTCTCTAATCTCACTTGGTTTCATTGCTCGCTCACCTCTTCTTCAATTGGCTTCTCCACGATCTCAATTTCATCGGGAAGTCTTGCGTCCGGAGGCATGATTGATACTTTCACGCCAAGCACGCCAAGCTTTAGTAGTGCTTGTGCATATCCTCTTGAAACTAATGTCTCAGCTGGATTTCCAACCTTTGCAATGTATCCCTGATAAAATCTAACACTCTTAGCTCTTTCTCCTGTTAATTTACCACTAATTCTGATCTCTACTCCTCTTGCTCCGTTGTTCATTATGGCTCTTATTGCAGCATATGCTGCCCTTCTGAAGTGAACTCCTCTCTCTAATGCTTGAGCAAGTCTGGTTGCCTGAACTTTAGCATTAAAGTACGGATTTTTGATTTCTTCAACTTCTATTTGTGGATTTTCTAGATTAAATCGTCTCTCAAGAATTCTCGTGAGTTCTCTAATCTTTCTACCTCCCCTTCCAATAACAAAACCCGGCCTTTCAACAAATATGACGACCTTAGTTCCAAGGGGAGTCTTTTTAATGTCGAGTCCACCGTATCCTGCTCTTCTCAACTCCTTCTCAAGATATTCATCGATGAGCATCTCTTTTATGCCTTCCCTTATGAAGTATCTCTCGATCGCCATAGGCTCACCTCCTAATTTCCTCCACAACTATCTCAATGTGTGTTGTCTGTTCGTTGAACTGGGTGGCTCTTCCGAATGCCCTTGGAATATAACCTCTCAATACTGGGCCCCTGTGAGCTGCTACATGGATTATTCTTAATCTATCTGGATCTAAGCCTTTCTGTTCTGCATTATTTCTTACATTTAAGAGCAACTTCTTGACTTCTTTAGCAACTTTAACTGGATATCTTCCAGGACCAAAGCCTTCGCCTCTCTTGTGTCCCTGTGAGTCGTTGAACCTCCTTAAGTGGATAGGTCTTTTCTTAGCAATTACATCATCAAGTAGTTTTATAGCATCATTAAGCATCATTCCTTTGATTTCTCTGCAAACTTCTATTGAAAGCTTTGGTGAGATCCTCAAATCTCTCCCACTTGCTTTTGCCATTCTCTCAGGGTCAAAATTTTGGAAAGAGTAGGAAAACTTTGCCATTCCTAATCACCTCACTTGATTGCCACGAACATTGATGATCTTGTAGCACCAACACCAGGTGATCCGTGTTGGACCCTTCTTCTTGTTAGAGCAAATTCTCCAAGGTAATGGCCAATCATTTCTTCCCTAATCTCTATTGGGACGAATTCTTTACCGTTGTGGACATGAATTGTCATTCCAACCATTTCTGGGAGGATGACCATGTCTCTGCTGTGGGTTCTTATTGGCTTTTTATACTTACCCTTCTTTGCAAGCCTAATTTTCCTAAGGAGTTTCTTCTGCTCTGGTGTTAAACCGCGTTTAAGACTTCTCCTCTGCCTTGAAGGAAAGAGCTTGGCTAAATCCTCAAGAGACATGTTCGCAAGTTCCTCAAATGTGTAACCGCGATATTTAAATTCCTTTTTTCTTGCCATTCAAACCACCTCACTTCCTTCTCCCAGTTCTTCTCGCTCCTATGTGACCAACTTTTCTTCCAGGTGGAGCTCTCTTTGAAACAGTGCTTGGTTTACCAATGTGATGTTCCTTACCACCGTGTGGGTGGTTAACGGCGTTCATCTTGACACCTCTTGGCTTTGGCCAGAACCTGTTTCTAGCCTTCATGATGTAGTAAGCCTTACCAGCTTTAACTATTGGTTTCTCAAGCCTTCCTCCACCAGCAACTACACCTATTGTTGCCCTGCATCTGGGGTTAAATCCTTTAAGCTCACCACTTGGAAGTTGGACAATAACTCTATTCTTCTCCCTTGAGACTACTAAAGCATAGCTCCCTCCAGCTCTCACGTACTTTCCACCATCGCCAGGCGCTCCTTCAAGGTTGTAAACATAGGTTCCTTCTGGGATCTTTGCAAGGGGGAGTGTGTTTCCGATTGCAATTGGTGCTTCTGGACCAATATAGATCTCCTGGTCAACTAAAAGGCCTTCTGGAGCAAGGATAAGTTTCTCCAATCCATTATCAAACTTAACCCTAGCAACAGGGGCTGTTCTTCCTGGGTCATGCAGTATTTCAACAACCTTCCCAGCAAGAGTTTTCTCTTTAGTAAAGCTTAGTGGAACGTACTTAACAGCACCCCTATACCTATGAGATGGAGCTCTAAATGTTGTTGTTCCTTTTCCTCTCCTTTGTTGAATTAAACTTTTACCCATTCTCACTCACCTCAGAATAATCCTATTCTAGCAGCAACCTCACTTGCACTGTATTCAGGCTTCAATTTTACGTAAGCTTTCTTTTCTCCCTTCATAGTTATAATGATATTCACTTTTTCTACTTTTACATCATAAATTGTTTCAACTGCTTTCTTTATTTCCGGCTTTGTTGCTCTCTTGTCCACTATGAAAGTGAGTTTATTCTCCCTCTCTACCATTGAAATTGCTTTTTCTGTGACTACCGGCCTTACAATAACTTTATAGGGATCCATGTCTCATCACCCATAAATCTCCCTTAATCTCTCTATGGCTCCTTTTGTCCAGATAGTAAGTCTTCCAGGATGGGCACCTGGTGCTAATAGCTCTACACCTAAGTTATCAACTACAACTACATCGACACCTGGATGATTCCTTGCACCTTGAATTATTCCCTCATTCTTTGCAACTACAATAAGTGGACCCTTTGCCTTTTTGTATCTTCTGCCTCTCATCTTACCCTTTCCTGCTCTCACTTTGGTGTTTTTCTTTGCCCTTTCAATGTCGTTCCATACACCAAGCTTTTTGAAGATCTCTCTTGTCTGTGCTGTTTTGTATATCTTCTCAAGTTCATCCTCAACCACAAGAGGAACTTGAGGCAGGTTATCAACCATGTGCCCTCTAGCTTTTACAAGGTCATAGTTAGCAGTGGCAGCAATTGCACTCATCAAAGCAAGTCTCTTCTCCTTTTTGTTTATCCCTTCCCAGATTATTTTCTCAACTTTTGGTGGGTGTGCTCTTCTTCCACCTCTTGCAAAGGGGACAAATGCAGCAAACCTAGGGGAAGTCTTTATTCTCTCTACCCTTGCCATACCATGACCTTTTCCTATGTTCTCCGTAACTCTCCTCTTACCTGCCAAGGGATCTCTACCCTGTGGCTGGATTCTGTGTGTCCATGAAGCAATGACCGCTCTTTTAATAAGATCTGGTCTAAAGGGAGTGCGAAATACTCTTGGAAGTTCTATTTCCTCAATTGGCTCGCCATTGAGTGAAAATACCTTAACTTTCATAAATCCTCACCTCATTGCTTTGATTCTCTACTAATGTATGTGATTTGTGGAGCTTCAACAGGTGGTCTTTTTGCAGGTGGCCTTATTGCGGGCCTTACTCTAACGATCCTCTTTATTGCCCCTGGGATAGTACCAGCTACCATGAGGAAGTCATTTCTGACTATTCCATAGTGTGGGAATCCACCTTTTGGTGTGATCTCAATTTCCTCTCCATTGATAGAAAGCTTGCCGTTCTCTCCTATTCTCAAGAGTCTCTTGTTAAACTCTGTCCTGTGGTGGAAACCCATTTGACCAGCTCTTGGTACTGTCCACATGACTCTTGCTGGATGCCAAGGACCTATTGTTGCCACCTTTCTCCTACCTTTGCTGTCCTTGTGAGAAGTCAACTTAACTCCCCATCTCTTAACTGGGCCTTGTGTTCCTTTTCCTTTGGTCACGGCCACTATATCAAGAAGCTCTCCTTCTTTGAGAATCTCTCTGACTCTAAGTTCTTTCCCAAGTTTGTCTTTAATGAAACCAAACTTTTCTTCAATGTTAGTTCCACCAACAGCGTATTCCATAACTTCCGGTTTCTTCTTTATGCGGGCGAGCCATGGTTGGGTTGCTACTAATGCCCTGACCTCAACTATTTCGCCAGACTTCACTAGGTCCTCAAGCTCTCCAAGTTTTTGCTGGAAGACCTCTTCAGTGTAGTTCTTTGGAAGAGTCTTAATTCTTCTTCCAAGGAGACTGTAGAATGTAACATTTTTTGCCTTCTTTGATGGGTAGTTTTCAAGCTTAAAGTCTGGAACGATGACTTCAGTTGCAGTTTCTAGTCCGAAGTAACCCTTTCTATATGCTCTGACGCCGTATACTATGAGTGGCGGAGCTTCAACTATGGTAACTGGCATGAAAACTTCTTTTCCATTTGTGAGTCCAGGAGTGTCGTCAATCATGAGTACATGGGTCATTCCAACTTTGTATCCTGCAAATCCAAGCATTCTAACTTCTTGCTCTTGAGGCCAAGTTCTAATCTTTGGTACTATACTCTTTGCTCTTTTCCTTGGGGAATATGCCAATGAACCTCTTCTTGGTCTGCTAATTTTTCCCATTTCAATCCCTCCTTATGAAATTAAATATCGCCAATGTCGCCAACACAGCTTCCTCCGTTCTAACGGTCTTTGTCTTTTGATTTGGAATAGTATTGAGGATTAGATCAAAGGAATAATCCTCATTGAAGTCTCTCAGGATTTCCATTATCCCTTTCCGGGGAGATCCAAATACAAATCCCACTTCCCCCTCCAACGGAGGAAGGTTCACTTTTCTCACATCCTCACCCATTCGTGAGGTCGCGATTGCAAGGTTAAGCTTTGCCTTTTTAAGTGTTTTTGCCAGAGACCCCCTTGTTAGATGGACCCGATACCCCCAATACTCTTTGGGTTTTGTCGGCATCACTTTGAGAGGCATTGTAGAGATAATTTCAAACGTCATACGACCTTCTCCAGTTCCTTCGACTAGAGCAAGGTCATCAAGGCCGATATCTGCATACAATCTTTTACCCCTTTTGACTATAACGCCCTCTCGAATTTCTCCGATCTTTGGTCTTCCTTTTAGTTTGTGATGGGGTGTTCTTAATGGAGGTAAAACACCAGCGTATTTGAGCTCCTTGGTGAGGGGGATTAAGGCCTTTCGTAGATATTGAGGGGTCTCCATATATTCCAAGATGAGTTTGATGAACTTACCGTCTTTCCCGCCTGCTTTGTAAATCCAGATGTGTTCTACACCAAAGATTGCCGCTGCCCTGCCAATCTGGCCAACTTTGTATGTCCTTATTTTTGGATCCGATGTCTCCTCAAGGAGTGAATCTGGAATAAAGATATGCCACGCCATTTTAGTCATCCTTTACATTCCTATACTTTAAAGCTGTAGGGGGGTAAAAAGAATGTATTTAAAAGGCTTTCGAACTCTTCCACCCTTCTAGGCTTCCAAAAGTATACAAAATTTTTGCAAACTATTTCACAATTGACTCTACTATATTAATAATATTAGGAATACTAGTTTTCACCTCTTCACTAAGCTCCATGCCAAGATCAATCTCCTTAGCAACAACCCCAATAAAGTGGATTTCTGCCCTAGCAAGTCGCTTATCAATAGCCATTAAAAGCTTAAGTCCATCAACAGCCCCCATAAAGTGAGCACTCCTTATCTCAGCTTTTAATTTCTCAAAGACTTCATCTCCTTTTAGGTAAATCACTTTACCTGGCCCATACTCATTACTCAAAACAGCATCTATTATAACAATTATGTCTTCTCCATTATAGTACCGCTGTAACTTGAATATATCAGTTCCAACCTCAATTACATTATAACCTCTTTCAGCCAATATTCTACCAGCTTTTAATCCTACACCATCATCTTTCATAAGTTCATTCCCAAGGGCAAGGATCAACACTTTCATGGTTCTTTATCATCATAAAAGAATGTAAAAACTTTTTGCTAGAGATAGAGATCAATTTTGTAAATCTTTATGTTCAATTTCTTGAAAAAAAACAATGCAAATATTGATTAATATAAAATAAAAAAGTATAAATATTTGAATAAATTCTAAAAATATTGGGTGTTTGTGAAATGAGAAAAGTAATTGGTTTTATAGCAGTGGTTTTATTCTTTGGGGGGTTAACTTTTCCTAACTTTGTATGTGCAAAAAATGAAGACCCCTTCGAGGAATGGGCAAATGAGCATTCTGTGAGAGTTTTAGTTATAGAGAGATTCAGTTATCACAATGGTCATTTATTACATGAAGTAGTATATACAGGAAATGAACTAAGGACAAAATTTAATGTTGATAAACTCTCAAAAGAGAAAAAGATAGCAATGAGCATATACACTCTAAAGCTTCTTTTTCCAAATGAAGTTTATACTCTAGCCAAGGGGAGGAGTATAGAAAAAAGCCACTATAAGACAACAATCTTGACAACAAGTTATGAGCCATACCCATGGTGGGAAAATGAACCATATCTGCCAAGATGGACATGGGAATACATAGGAAAGGGAATATACGAGAAAGCTGATCCAGTAGATCTAGTATGGGAGAATACAAGAAAATATCGTGTTAAAAGAGTTCTCCGCAATGTTGGATGGCTAGACTACGTATTGTCAACTCCACAATATATTTATGACCCTCCAGAATATGGAGGGAGAGGGTGGGAAAAAGGCGATGATATAGCAACAAGCTTTATTGGAATACCTAGTAGGTACCATATGAGACTCTGGGTAATTTATAACAAAAAAATTGTTGGTGCTGCCCATTATGAAGAGTGGAATTGGCTTGTTTTCACTCATGTAATAGACTCCTATGAAATTGCAGAAGACAAAGTTGCAAGTTATTACACTAATTCTTGGAACGTGAATTTCGATTTTTATGAACTTGACAACTATATCCAAATCCCATTTAATGATGGGAGTGCCACAAAGATCAGCAAGGGCTGAAAGACATTTTTATTATTTTTGGATTTACCTTAAAAAGAGCACTTAATTGACGAAAAATATAAAGAAAAAGCTACAATCTCACAACGTGAACTGAACAGGAGATACACGGATCGTATGCTCTAACAGTCATCTCTGCAAGTAATTTAAGCTTTTCAGGATCATCTTGCCAGTGTTTCTCTGCCATCATTCTCACGTGGCGCTCCATAATTGCAAGGTTCATTGCGGTTGGGGTTATGATATCTGCATAGTTGACTTTTCCATCTTTGACTTCAAGGGCATAAACCAGTAATCCTCTTGGAGCCTCAGTGATACTTACTCCAAAACCATCCTTTAACTCGACTTCGTCTCTTTCTTTTATAGGCCATTTTGCGAGAATGTCATCAATTAGGTCTATTGCTCTCTCTACAAAGTATACAAGCTCTAATGCTTGAGCAAAGTTGTTAGCAAAGCAGTTGTCGTATCTTAGGAGATCTTTATATTGGTTGTAGAGTTCCTTTGCTTTTCCATAGAGAAGGTCAGCATTATTGACTATTCTTGAGATCGCACCAACCATGAAGGGTTTGTCCTTGTAGAAGGAATGCTTTGCAAAGCTGTGTTCAACTACCTTTTCCACTATATACTCCTTATAATCCTCCACAGGGAACTCAAACCCATCACTAACTTTAATGTAATCTCCGTATATCCCATAAACATCGTTTCTTGGTTTCACAGCCATGTGGACCATTTCCTCATCTTTAACTTCCTTATATTGCTCAAGTTTTGCAAATAGTTCTACTGTGTACTCTGCCATTGGGAGAACTTCTTTTAATTCTCTCTTAAGCTCTTCGAATTGGCGTTTTGTTGGAAGTTTTCCAAAACCGCCTAAGATAGCATTTTCTTGGTGTATTGCCCTTGAACCTAAGTAATCCATTGTCTTTGAGCCTATGTTTTTGAGAGCCATAGCATATTCTATTTCTTTTTTATATTTGTCAATCATGGCGAGAGGATTTGAGTAACCAAGATAGTCAGGAAGGACTAAGAGGTAAAGATGCAGGGCATGGCTTTCTATCATATCCCCGATATATAATAGATCTCTCAAATCTTGTATCTCAGGCCTTGGTGTGAAACCTACGGCTTTCTCAGCAGCCTCTAAGGCGGTGAGCTTATGAGCTGCAGAACAAAAAGAACATACTCTTGGATAAATTGCTAATGCCTCGTCTAGTTTCTTGCCTATGGTTATGGCCTCAAAAAACCTAGGACCTTCTATTATGTTGAGCTTTACTTCTTTAACCCCCTCGTCACTTGTTACTATCTCGATTCCGCCCTTTCCTTCCACACGGGCTATATGATCAACTGTAATCGGAATGTACATCATTCTCCCTCCTCAAATATCTTGTTAACCATCTCCTCAAGCTTGGGATTGTGAGCGTTGAATATTTTCATTCTCTCTAGTATTTCCTCCTTTGTTAGGCCTTTTTTCTTGAACTCCAATGCGAGTGAGTCGAACCATGCAACATCGTATCCCACAGCACCCCTACATCCAATACATGCAACATTGAACCCTGGACACCTTGCATCACAGCCGGCTACTGTCAATGGACCTAAACATGGCTCACCTTTTTCTATAAGGATACAAGGATTGCCCTTAATCCTGCACTCCACACAAACGGGATAATCAATATCCTCAGGCCATGAACCTACGAGGAAAGTCCCCAAGGCATAGAGGAAGTCTTTCTTCTCTGGTGGACATCCGTAGAGCTTATAATCAACTTTAATGTATTTTTCTACTGGTTCGGCCATTTTAGGTTCAAATTTAACATGAGATTCGCCATAAACCCTCTTCCAAAGTTCATTAAGTCCCTTATCCTTACCCCAGCTTTGCACACCACCATGAATTGCACATGAACCCACTGCAATTACTATCTTTGCTTTTTCTCTGATCTTTTTCACGAGCTCCACTTCTTCCTCTGTGGAAACGCTCCCCTCTATGAAGGCTATATCAACTTCTCTATCTTCATCACTGTCTCTCTCTACCATAAACCAGCATTCTATGTTTGCTTTATCTAAAAGTTGGAGCACTTCATCCATCATGGCAAATTGAAGCTGACAGCCATAGCATGAAGTTAAAGCGTAAAATCCAATTTTAACTTTCTCGCTCATTCTTCTCACCTCAGTCAAGCAATCCAGGTGTTGAGATTATGTCAAAGTACCCAAATACAGGTCCATCTTTACATATGTATTTCCAAGATGTGCTTGTTCCCACATTACAGTGTCCACACTTGCCTATTCCACATTTCATTTTCCTCTCAAGTGTCACATAGATATTCTCTGGGCGGTAACCATAGTTTATAAGTGACTCAAAAACTGCTTTGTACATTCTTGGAGGCCCACACACAGCTACTGCAGTGTTCTTTGGATTTGTATTGGCCTCGACAATAAATTGCTGGGGTCTTCCTTTTAGTCCTGGCCAATCTGGATCCCTAGTAACACTCTGGATTATCTTGACATTTTCAGCTTCAGCAAGGTCTTTCATTGCCTCTAACTCTTTGTAAAACAGCAAGTCTTTTCCATACCTTGCAGTATTTATGAACGTAATATTTCCGTACTTCCATCTGTTGTCCATTGCATAGAGAAAGACACTTCTAAGAGGTGCAGTTCCAAGACCTGCTGCTATAAGGAGCAAATCCATCCCTTCCCACTCATCAACAGGGAACCCATTTCCATAGGGGCCTCTAACTAGAACAGTGTCTCCAGGCTTAAGCTTATGAATTACTGCGGTTACCCTACCTGCCTTTCTGATACATAACTCAAAGAATCCTTTTCTCATAGCTGATGAACATATACTAATTGGAACTTCTCCAACTCCTGGAATGGTGAGCTGGACGAATTGACCAGGTTTGAAAGTCCACTTTTCAGCTAATTCTGGGTCTTCAAAACGGAATAGGAAGAGTTTCTCTGTCTCGGTTAATGTGTAAAGCTTAAGCACTTTTGCCTTATGAAGGACATAAGGGTTCTCCTTAGGCATCATAATTTCCTTAGGGATGAGTTCTCCCGGAGTGCTCATCATTCTTCACCTCCCATAGAACTGCCATAGGCAAATCCTCTCTTTGGCATCTCCTCCGCAACCTCAGGTGGACATGAATTGTCTTTTACTCCCAGGATAGTCCTCAAGTTTTCTACAAAGCTTATCTCTGCTGGACAGAAGTAAGTACACCTTCCACATCCAACACAATAGCTTATGCCAAGCTTCTCGTTGTATGAGTTCTTACATAGATACCTGTTCATAAAACGAGATTTTTTCGTTGGTCTAAAGTTGTGATTTCCAGCTACAAGGCCGTGACTTCTTAACTGACAAGAATCCCATCTTCTAATTCTAACACCTGTATCTCCATCAAGATTTGGAATGTCTTGAACCTCATAGCATCTACAGGTTGGACAGGTTAAATTACAATTACCACAGGCCAAACAAAGTTCACTTTGTTCATCCCACATTGGGTGTTCCATCTCCATCTCAAGCAAATAGCGAAGGTTACCCCAATCCTCATGGTACTTAAACTGCTGGTGCTTCTTGTTTTCAAAGTCTCTAAAGTTGCATACATCTTGACTTGTTACTTCCTCAAAGAGCTTGATATTTTTATCCACTATTCTGTGTCCTTTTGGGCTTCCCACCCTTACAAGCCAGCCATCTGGAAGCTCATGGAAGAACAAATCAAAACCATCGTCTGCAAAGTCTGTTTCCCTTAAGTTACAAAAACAATATTCGTCTGGAATACAGCTTATTCCTATTATTATGCCTTTCTCTCTTCTAACCTTGTAGTACTTGTCCGGAAGATCATCAAGGTATATTGTATCCATTATCTTGAGTCCAAAGATATCACATGCATGCACTCCAAAAATAATAAACGGTTCCACATTTTCAATAACTTCGTTGTATTCTGCCTTTGAGATGCTGAACTCAAATATTTTCTCTCTAGGTAGGAAGAAGAACTTTTTCGGTGGCATTATTGTTCTATTGTACTTGAACTCTATCTTTTTAACATCATCAACTTCTCTGAAGTCATAGAACTTTTCTGATATCTTTATGGGAGCATAAAGTGTTCCCCAATCCTTCAAACGTTCTAGGAACTCATAAGTATTCTCCTTTGGTAACTTAACGTACCTCAACTTTATCACCCCACCAATGTACACAAATACTATTAATGAACATTTTTATTCATCCTCAATGAAGCCTTGTTTTGTGTATAAAAAAGGATTTCTAAACCCTTAGCTTTTTAACCAAAGGTTAAATACACCAAGCTTGCCTTTGTAAAGTTATATAATCAAGTATTTAACCAACAGAAGACTACAACATGGTTTAATACATTCCATCAATGTAGACTTTTGTTCCCGAATGTATTAGTTAAACACTGGAGAACACGAAATGAAATCCTAATATCGGATCTTTTCAAAGGCCAGTATCAACATACTCACTAAATACATCCCTGAAATCGAGTAAAAAGCCCCTTCGTAACCTATTTTATCGATTAGAAAGCCTACAAAATACGGACCAGTCGTCGCTCCAAAGAATCCCATCATATTAACAAACCCCATAACAGTTCCAAGATTCTCCGGGGTTGCATGCTCACTGGTGTAAGCTGTTACTGCAGGACCCACTGAATAAAAAAACAAACCTAAAGGCAGGACTAGTGGCGGATAAGACGTTTTTACCAGAATGAATGACAAAATAGCATTAAAGGACAGAATACATACCAAACTAGCTTCCCTAATTTTATCGTATACTGTTCCACCTGCAATGGATCCAAAAATTCCAACAATGGAAAGGATAGAAAAATAGAATGAGGCTTCCTCTAAACTTCTGCCCTTGCTAACAAAGAAGTCAGGAAGAAAAGTCAATATTCCAAAGAACGCAGCTAATAATAGAAAGTTCATTACACTTAAGCCAAAAATATTCTTGGGAATCTGGAACCTTGGTCTTTCAACCCGTTTTACTTCCCCTTTAATAACGAACATTAAAGCAACTCCTATTGTGGCACTCATTAGAGAAAGGACTAAAAATGAATATCTCCACTCCAAAGTTAAGGCTATTGGAACCGCAATAGCTGGAGCAATCGCACTTCCCACGGGAGGTCCGATCATGAAAATTCCCAATGCCGAGCCTTTTCTTTCTTTGTAAATTTCACTTATTAATGCAGTAGATGGAGCATAGTAGAGCCCTGCAAAAAGACCATAAAGTGCTCTAACAGCCAATAAATGCCAGTAATCCCTTGCAAATAGCATAAAAGCACTTGCCAGTGAGTATCCTAATATACTCATTACAACAAGCCGTTTTCTACCGAGTTTATCCCCAAAATATCCCGCAGGTACTTGAATTAATGCATAAGGAAGCAAAAGAGATGTCATTAACAACCCTGCCTGAGCATTTGTTATACTAAACTCCCCTTTAATAATAGGAATAAGAGGAGGAATAGCCATTCTATGAGCATAGTTAAATATCCACCCAAGAGATAGCAGTATGAGAAGCTTTTTACGCATGTTTTAGGTGAATAGTTAAACGCTTAAAAATTTATCGAAGAGTTAAGTATAAAAAGGGGAGAAAGTAGGGAGAATGGGAGGAACATGGTAAGCAAACTTCTCGCACTTGAAGTCTATCCAAACTTGAGAGATCTCGATTTTAAGGTATTAAGAGGAGTAGAGTTGAATATGCGCCATTACGAATGGGTACCTCTAGAGAATATTGCAAAATTTGCAAAAGTTGATATTGAAACTGCTTCTCATCGATTAGGAAAGCTTGACAACTGGGGGCTCGTGAGAAGAAGAAGTGATATAGGCTATATTGGCTATCAGCTGACAATTCATGGATATGATGCTTTAGTGATAAGGGCATTTGCCCAAAAAGGAGTCATCAAAGCAATAAGCCAAACCCAGATTGGCGTTGGAAAAGAGGCCGATGTATATATTGGGATAACTCCCAGCGAAGAAAAAGTTGCGGTTAAGTTTAACCGAATTGGAAGAACAAGTTATACAAGAATAAAACTTTACAGACCCGATTTTATAGATAAAAGACATATTTCATGGTTATATATTTCTAGACTTGTTGCCCAAAGAGAATACGAGGCACTCCAGCTTCTAAACCCAATAGCAAAAGTTCCAAAACCGATTGCATGGAACAGACACGCACTTGTCATGGAGTTCATAGAAGGCGTTGAGCTTATAGAACTGACAGACACAGACCTAACGAGAGAAGAAGCCCTTGAAATACTTAATAAAGTTCTAGAAGAATACAAAAAGATAGTGGAATTTGGCATAATACACTCCGATATGAGCCTTTACAACATAGTCCTTAAAAGTAATGGAGACATATTAATAATTGATTGGCCTCAATATCTAACAACAGAGTTTCCGGATGCCAAATATTATCTTGAAAGAGATTTACAAGTGCTTTTGAACTCATTTAAGAAAAAATGGGGAGTAAAATTAAATTGGGAAGAAGTCTGGGAAGAATTCGAAACAGCCTTTAAAATGAGCCTTAGAAGGGAGTAACAAAGATGAAAAAAGAAGAACTTGCAGTACTGGTATTTAAAGATGCCCAAAAGGCTTTAAATAATAAACAACTAGAAACAGCAAAAGAAAAATTTAGCACCGTTATGGAATTAGCAAAGGGTTCCTATCCATGGTTATATTTTGAAGCTTGTTTTGGCCTTGTGGAGACCTATATAGAAGAAGAAAACTATAAAAATGCAATAGATAATGCTTTTAAAGCTATTCTATACGCTCCAAACCAAGAAATGTATTTCTTAGGATTAGAAAGACTCAAAAGCATTTTCATAATAATAAAGAAAAACAATAAAATAAGTTCTTTAAGTAGCAATTTTGGGACTGTAATAGAGAAGAAAAATGAAGAGTTGTATGACTTCTCAAGGGCTATAAATGCCATCGCAAGAGGTAATTACAGAGAAGCCCAATCAATCATGAGTAGTTTAAAAACAAATGAACTCAAAAACATAATTCGTTTACTTTTGGAATAACCCTTCAAGAACTTTATTTAAGTATTCTTTCTCTGGTTTTATAGGAAAGTTGTAGGGTTCACTGCTTGGTTTTTCGTTATAATACGGCCTATTACATCCTGGACATCCATGAGTCATGAAGGCTCCTTCACTAAGCACTTTGAAAAGCTCTTGTCGTGAAAGGTCAAAACTAACGAGCTTTCCATCTTTAAACTTAAAATCTTCAATCCTTTTTATTCCGTTCTTAATTAAATGGAGGCCAATCTGCATCAATCTATATCTTTCAAGAGCTGGGGGAGATCTTCCCTCTAGAGTGGTCCCCTTAACTGGAGTAAACGCAAAAATGGAAACTTCCGCCCCAATATCATATGCCTTTTGAATTGTGCCTAAAAATTCCTCTTCACTTTCACCTAACCCAAAGATTAAATGGATAAACGCTCTTCTTTCTCCAAAAATCTGTATAATGTTCTTTGCAAACTCCCACATTTCATCCCAAGTGTACATAGAGTCTTTTATCATGTTATAAATTTCTTCACTTGCGGCATCTAAACCCACTCCCACATAATCGACACCAAATTTCTTAAATTGTCTAAGATACTCCCTATTTACAGGAGTAATTGAAAGAGAAACCGGCAGCTCAACTCCAGAAAATGCCTTAAGAAGTACTAACACATCTTTCACAAGATTTGGATAGTCTATAGTTTGAAGACATATCCTTGCAAATTTCGAGTCTCCGAGTCTAGATACTACGTCATTTAAATCAAAGGCAGGCCAAGTTATTCTTGAAAGTTTCTCTACATCTGCTCTGCTTTCTCTTGCCTGTACACAGAAAGCACAATTATTGAGACACTTTCCTTCGTAATACGTCATAAAATAGGCTGTCGTGGGCCTTGCTAACATTCTGCCTCTTTTTAACCCCAACATTACTGCAGTTCCATAGGAAACTCTGATTTTCATTTTTTACTCCTCCTTACTACCTTAAGAATTATGAGACTTAGGAGGGATAAAAAGGTTAGGATTGGGAGGAAGAGGAATATCCTCTCATACCCCTCAAGCTCTGCAACGTACCCTAAAATTAAGGGGCCTGAAAGATAACCAAGATCAAAAAACATTGTATAAACACTTGATCCCATTCCACGTATATTTTTAGGCAAATTTGCTAAAGCCAGCATCTGCAGAGAAGGAACCGTTAGACCAAACCCTGCTCCAAGGACAATAGCACTTAGATATGCCTTGGGAGGTAGTAAATACGAAAGTAAGGCTAAATATGCTGAAGTTATTAAAATGATTCCTATCGAAGCTACTGGTACAGGCCCTCTCTTATCAGCTTCTCTGCCTCCAAAAACTCTAGTTAAGAGACTGAAACCACCCATAATACTAGCGTAGATACCAAAAACGCTTGTCCCAAGACCTGAAATTTTGTAATATGCAGGAAGGAATGTGTACATCCCACTATATGCAAAAACCATGAAAAGGAGTGAAAAAGACGCAAAAATGAATGGAGCCGTTATTAAATCTCTGTAAGATCCTTTGATTTCCTCCTGCTCTCTTACCTCTACTTTAGTTCTAACCTCTCTATACGCCTTTAGAACAAACAGAAATCCGACTAAAGAAATGATGATGGTGAATAAAAACGCTGACTGGAACCCAAGATAATCAGCCATAAACCCTCCTAATGCGGGACCTATAAGTTGGCTTATAGAAAACATCGTTCCTCTCCATCCTAATGTCTCTCCCACCCTGCCCTTAGGTGCAAGGTCTATGGCTGTTGAGAGAGATGATGGGAAGAAAAACGCGGCGGCCATTCCATGAACTGCTCGTCCTACAGCAAAAATCACCAAGCTTTTCATGAAGAAGGAAAGTACATAAAACATGCCAGCTACTGCTCCAAAGAGAGTACCAAGCATCATGACTTCAAAACTCTTTCCCCTATCTCCCAAAATCCCCCCTACTGGTTTTAAGGCAAAAGCGAAAATTGATGAGACTGAAGCCACAGTTCCTACAACAAAGGGAGTTGCCCCAAGCTGAATAGCAAGCGGAGAAATTAGAGGAGCCACTAAAATATATCCTAAGAAGAAGAAAAATGTCGAAAAGTGAAGAAGCCAAAGATCTTTTCTTTCCATGGCCCTATCTCCTAAATGTCGGCAATTGGCTTTTCCATACCCTCTCTCAGATATGCAACACTCATATGTTTTGTATTTCTCGCAAAACCTATGTTGCCATTTCTATCCACCATTATTATTCCCATATTATCATTTCCAAAATACCGAGTAGCTAGCTCAATGGCAGCTTCACTAGCTTTTTGAGCATTCATACCAGATTTAACAAAATCTGTCGCTGTTTTAGCCAGGGTTAATTTCATAGCGACTTCCCCAAGGCCAGTACATGAGGCTCCTGCAAATTCATTAGCATAAGTTCCACTTCCAATTATTGGAGTATCACCAACTCTTCCAAACATTTTTAGGAATACTCCTCCTGTTGATGTGCCAGCCACAATTTCTTCTCCGTCAAATGCTACAGCTCCCACCGTGCTTCTAAGAAGTTCAGGATATTCCCTTATCAGCTCACTTATTCTTTTCCAGTGGGGGATAGAACCCTCGTTGAGAAGTTTCTCTTTGAGTTTTTTCCATTGTTCAAGCCTTTCTTCTGTTATTGGATCATACTCTTCAAACCCTACCAAACGAGCAAATTTAACGGCCCCCTCTCCCACAAGGAGTACATGATCTGTTTTTTCCATGACCTTTCTCGCAACACTTATTGGATTTTTAACACCCCATACACCAGCTACAGCCCCTGCTTCCAGATTAGAGGTCATAATAGCTGCATCCATCTCAACTTTACCATCCAAGGTTAAAACACTGCCAGTTCCAGCATTAAAGATGGGATTGTCTTCCAATACTTTAACAGCCTCCTCAACTGCATCAAGAGCTGAGCCTCTTTTTAATTCTCTCCAACCCGCTAAAACAGCCTCTCTTACTCCTTCAAGAATCTTTGGAATTCTCTCTTCATTTCTTATTGTACCCGCCCCACCATGAACAATAATCGCCTTCATGAATGCCACCATCAATTAATGTCTTCGAAAGGTTAAAAGCATTATGGAAACGGAAAGAGAGTAGCCTTAATACACTCATAGCCCTCATTAGCTTAGACTCATGTTGATTATGGTTTCCCCTATATTTTCAAGATACTCGAGTATCCTACGATAGCTATCCATAGCCAATGATTTTCTATAATCTATTGACTTTATATGTTCTTTTAATTCAAGCATTATTGCATCAATCTTCTTTAGGTCTTTTCTAGTCATCTGACTCATCACTTTTTGGATTATCTCTTTTAAGTATGCAATATTAAGATCTGGATCAAAATTTTCAGCAATTCGTACCATATGATCTCCTATCCTTTCAATATTACGAACTATAAACAGCACTCCAAGAAGATCGAAGTTTCGTTTAATTAACCCCCCATCCTTAACTATGCTTCCTCCAGAGAGAATTTTATTCACCGCCCTTAAAGTTAGAAAATAAAAGCGGTCAAGCTCATTTTCTAGTCCATTTATATCTCTAAGCACTTCCTTTTTCTCGAACTCACTTATAAGTGTCAAATCTTCAATCATGGAAATTAAAATTGAAGTTAATCTTTCTATGATCTCCCTCAGGTTTACCTCTTCATCAGCGAGCAAGCTTTTACTTGTAATTCTGAGTGGCTCTTCTAAGATTATCTCCAGTCCTGGAAGGTTTTGAATCGTTTGGCGTATTTTCACTTTATATATTGGCATGTCTTCTGTAAACTTCACGTCTATAATATCATAGCCTTGAATATAAGCAGAAATCAATAACCTCACAGCCATGTCCGAAGAAATTTCTTTAGAGATTAGAAGCTCTCTACTTTCACTTATTTCTCTTGGTTCCTTAGGAAATATCAAAAGCGATCCATCAGGGTTTATAGTTATAGGAACTACATCTCCTTGTTTCAGATTATTCTCTCTAACCCATTTTTTTGGAAGTGATATTATATATGAGCTTCTTCCCGTAAATTGTATCTTTCTAAACTCCATATATATCACCTGATCTATATAGAGAATCGTATAGAATATAAATATTATGATACCCTACTCTTCATCTATAATCCTCTTCATCCATGTTCTCCTTAAAAACCATGCAAAACCAAAAAGCCCGGCTATAACATTACTAAGCCCCATACCTAGGAAAACTCCTACAGAGGATCCAATAATAATATAACCAAGAAAGTAACTTAGAGGTATCCTTAAGCCCCAAAGTCTTAGGATTCCAAGCATCATGCTCTTCTTTGTATGTCCTGAGGCTCTAAAAACGTTATTGACTACAACAAAGAGACCATTAAAAAATGGAACCGATGTTAAGAAGTATCTCCAAACAATTGCACTTTCCTCAACAACCGCTTTATCATCGAGGAAAATTCTAAAAATCGGTACTCTTAAGGCCCCAATGACAATAACGGCTGTAGTTGCTATAGCAACGTTTACTATCATCGTCCTCTCGGCAATCTTCCTTGCCCTCTCATAATTCTCAGCTCCTACGTTTTGGGCTATCATAGTTCCCATCGCCATGCTTATCCCTCTAGAGATACTCGTGAGAAAGTTCACAAGGCGAGTTGTAATTGTATAAGCAGCGTATGTAACATCACCAAAGCCAAAGATTATACGAGTTAAGATAACAAATCCAAAACTGTTCGCAGATTGGCCAATTCCGGAAGGAAGTCCCACTCTAAAAATTTTCTTATAAAAGACAAAATCAGGTCTCAAAGAAGCAAAAGTAAGGTGTAAACCAGCTTTTCCTGTGAAAAGAAGATATGTACCAATTATTGATCCCAAAGTATTTGAAAAGACCGTAGCTATCGCAGCTCCAGCCACTCCCAGTCTGGGAACCCCAAAAAATCCAAATATTAAAATTGGATCAAGAATAACATTAAGCAACACTGTGAAGATATTTATCTTAACTGGGGTTTTTGTGTCTCCTGTAGCCCTCATAAGGGCACTAAACGCAAATCCCATGAATGAAAATGGTAAACCCAAAAAGATTATCCTAACATAAGTTAAGGCATAAGGATAGACATTGGGAGTAACCTTCATGAATTCCAAAGCCCTAGGTGTGATAAGAAACCCTACAACAGCAGTTAAAGAAGCAAAAAATAGAACCAGAGAATACAATGCCCCAGCAGCCTTATTGGCTTTTTGATACTCTTTCGCTCCTATATACTGCCCTACAAAAGCAAATCCTGCAATAGCAAATCCTTGTCCTAAATTCATAAGGGTTCCAATAAGAGGCCAAGATACTCCCGGAGCTGATAATGCCTCTCTTCCAATTTTTCCAAGCCAAAAAGTATCAGTTATGTTATAGAGCACATGAATAAGATTGTTGATTATTAATGGATAAGCTAGTCTGAAAAGTGTCTTTTCTATGTTGCCTTCTAGAATTTCTGCCCGCATCTGGTCTATCTTTGCCATATTAAATACTTATCGAAGCGTTAATATATAAACTTAATGGTCTATTATTCTTCTCATCCATGAACCTCTCAAGAACCACAAAAACCCAATTACAGCAGCTAGCACATTGCTTAACCCCATTCCAAGCCATACTCCTATTGTATCTGCAGTGAACTTCCCAAGAGAGTAGGCCAAAGGTATTCTAAGCATCCACAGTCTTAACATACCTAAAATCATACTCTTCTTTGTATGCCCTGAGCTCTGGAAAACATTACTTACGGCAGCAAAAATTCCAAAAAATGGCAAAGAGAATGCAAAATACCTCACAAATTTAACACTCTCATTTAACACTCTCTCATCTTTAATAAAGAAGCCAAATATCTGGGCTCTAAATACAACTACTATTATCGTTCCAATTCCCAGTACGACTAAATTGGTAAGCATGGCTCTCTCAGCAATCTTCTTTGCCCTCTCATATTTCTCAGCGCCAACGTTCTGTCCTACCATGGTTCCCATTGCTTGGCTTATTCCATTCGCTATAGCGAACATAAAATTCGTAAGTCTGTTTCCTATTGTATATGTAGCAAAGGCAACAGTTCCGTAGATGTAAATTATCCTCGTAAGGACTACAAATCCAAAAGCATCTGTAGAAAAGCCTACACTTGAAGGCAAACCGACTCTAAAAATGCGTTCATAAAAGCTCCATTCAGGCTTAAGGTTCTCAAGGGTCAAATGTATCCCTACCTTCCCCCTGAAGAGTAAATATCCTCCAATTAATGAACCAACACTATTTGAGAACATCGTAGCAACAGCAGCACCTATAACCCCCAACTTCGGAAATCCCAGCCATCCGAAGATAAGGAGAGGATCAAGAATAATATTAAGGAAAACCGTAAACATGTTAATTTTTACTGGTGTTTTTGTATCTCCAACTGCTCTTAAGAGGAAGTTGAAGGCGAATAATGTAAACGAGAAAGGTATTCCAATAAAAATTATTCTAATATAACTAAGAGCATAGGGGTAAACTTCTGGTGTAACCTTCATAAACTTGAGTGCAAAAGGCGCTATAATTAAACCAAATATGGCTACAAACGCTGAGAATATCATCATAAGTGAATATAAAGCACCAGCAGCTCGATTAGCTTTTTCATAATCTTTTGCCCCAACATACTGGCTTACAAAGGCAAATCCAGCAGTTGTAAATCCCATTCCAATGCTCATGAAGAACCATACAAGAGGCCAAGAAGTTCCTGGGGCAGAAAGTTCCTCTGTACCAAGCCTGCCAAGCCAAAACGTATCAGTTAAGTTGTAAAGAACTTGGACCATGTTATTAATAATCAATGGATAAGCTAACTTAAGCATAGTTCTCTCTATGTTTCCCTCTACGATTTCTTGTCGCATTGCTTGGAGTTTCTCCCCATCCAAGTTCTCCACCAACTGAGGATTTGATGATCATCTACTATATGTTCTTTCAAAATTGCACATCGAGATTAATTAAATGAAAATCGAAACGTTATTATAAAAAGCTTATTATGGATAAATTATCCGCAAAAAAGGCATTAAAATCCAAAACAAACAATTAAGAAGAAAAGAAATTAAAGGGCTCAGAATTCGAGCTCTTCTTCCTTGTATATCTGCTTTCTGGCAGCTTCAAGCATCATTCTTTGCTCTTCTCTTGCAACTACTTTCCTTATGAGCTCAACTGCATCTGGGTTGGCTGAGAGGCTGTCAATGCCAAGTCTAACGAGGATCTTTGCCATCTTTGGATCGCTGGCTGCTTGTCCACAAATGCTTGTCTCAACACCATACTTCTTACATACCTTGATGACATGCTTGATAAGCTTGACAACTGCTGGGTGTGTCTCGTCGTAAAGTTTGAAGACTCTCTCGTTGTCTCTGTCTATTGCAAGTGTATATTGAGTAAGGTCGTTTGTACCAAAGCTGATAAAGTCAATGCCCTCTTTACAGAGGTCTTCGATAATTAGAGCTGATGCTGGTGTTTCGACCATGACACCGAACTCAACATCCTTGTGTGGCTCAAGACCGACTTCTCTTGCGATTCTCTTTGCTTCTCTTACTTGCTCAACATGGCTGACAAGTGGAAGCATTACTCCTATGTTATCATAACCCTCATCAACGAGTCTCTTGATGGCCTTGAACTCAGCCTTGAGAAGCTCTGGTTGGTCAAGTCCTCTTCTAATTCCTCTCCATCCAAGCATTGGGTTTCTCTCTTCTGGTTCGTCTTCTCCGCCAGGAAGTTCTCTGAACTCATTAGTTGGGGCATCAAGAGTTCTGTACCAGACTCTTCTTGGATAGAATGCCTCAACTACTGTTCTAATACCTTCGACAAGCTTCTCAACGAGTTCTTCTTCCTTACCCTCGTTGATAAACTTGATTGGGTGTGCTCCAATACCTAAGATCATGTGCTCTGCTCTGAGTAATCCTACCCCATCAGCACCAGTAGCAGCTGCTCTCTCAGCGACTTCAGGCATTGAAACGTTTACCTTCACCTCTGTGGCTGTGACAAGTGGAGCTCCAGCCACTACAACTTGGCCAGCTGCTTTTTCCTCTTCCTTCTCTTTAACAAGGCTCTTAACGATACCTTCGTAAACGACACCTCTTGTACCATCAACTGTTATCATCATTCCATCCTTGAGAACCTTTGTAGCTTCCTTAGTACCAACGACAGCTGGAATACCAAGTTCTCTTGAGACAATGGCAGCGTGGCATGTTCTTCCACCCTCGTCGGTAACGATAGCTGCAGCCCTCTTCATTGCTGGAACCATATCTGGGTTGGTCATTGTGGTAACGAGGATGTCTCCTTCCTTAACCTTGTCAATCTCATCAGCTTCAAATATGATGACAACCTTACCTGCACCGATACCTGGTGAAGCACCAAGACCTTTGAGAAGAACCTTCATTTCTTCAGTCATTTCAGCTTCCTCCGTTTTAACTTCCTCTTTTAATGTTGTAACAGGTCTTGACTGGACGATATAAAGCTTGCCATCATCCTTATCATAGGCCCACTCAATGTCTTGTGGCCATCCGTAGTGTTCCTCAATCTTGGCACCTATTTGAGCAACTTCAATTATTTGTTCATCTGTAAGTACTTGCTTCTCAACATACTCTGGGCCAAGGTATTCAGCAGTTGAAACTTTAACAGTTCCCTTACCTGTCTCAGGGTCCCTGACAATCATTATCTCCTTCTTAGCGATGAATTTCTCTTTAATCTTCCATGTGCCCTTCTCAACGATATACTCATCAGGGCTTACAGCACCACTAACCACTGCTTCACCAAGTCCCCATGCGGCATTTATCATTATCTCGCTTCTATCACTTGTGACAGGGTTTGCAGTGAACATAACACCACTTGTCTCGCTGTTAACCATCTTTTGAACAACGGCACTCAAGTAAACCTTTGAGTGGTCAAATCCTTGTTTTGCTCTATAGAAGGTAGCTCTTGCAGTCCAAAGTGAAGCCCAGCATTTTTTAACCTTCTCTTTAACGTCATCAACACCAACAACATCAAGATATGTTTCCTGTTGACCTGCAAAAGAGGCCTCTGGAAGATCTTCAGCCGTAGCTGAGCTTCTAACAGCAACATAGACCTCTTCCTTACCAAATCTTTGTGAAAGCTCTTTATAAGCCTGCTCTATTTCTTTAGCTATCTCTTCAGGCATCTCCATTGAGATTATTTTTTCCCTAATCTTGGCAGTGTTCTCTTGGAGTTGTTTGCTGTCGTCAACATTTGTTTTGCTTACAACATCCATAATCCACTCTTGAAGAGTTCTTCCATCTTCAACCTTGACATTTTCAACAAAATACTTGTATGCCTCAGCTGTAACACAGAATCCCGGTGGGACTGGTATTCCTGCACTTGTCATTTCTCCAAGGTTTGCACCCTTCCCACCTACAAGTGGGACGTCTTCTTTTCTCAGTTCCTCAAACCACTTTATGAATCTATATTCCATCTCGATCCCTCCTTTTAGAATAACCGTGGGTGATATAGAGAGAGCCTATTTAAAATTAACTGTCCAAAAATGGCTTTTGAGTCCATAAAATACTCTTCAAAACGACCAAAAGAAAGAGAATATCAAAAAGATTGGGAAGAGATTATCCCTTCAACTAAATTGATAGCATCCCTAATGCCATATATGTACTCTAAAGCCCGAAAGATATCCAATGTGCTCTGTAATGGTCTCGGTTCTTTATTAAGATCATAAGTGGTTTTGATGATCTCAAGCATCTGCTCCTTTTCATGCTCCATCCCTGCAATGTGATAAACAAAAAGAACATTTGCATAAGTGGCTCTTGAATAACCATAACCTTTTTCGCCTTTAAATCTACCATTGTCCTCCTGCTGCTCTCTAATCCACTCTGCTGCCTTTTTAATTGCTGGCAAAACTCTCTCGTCTCCACTAAGTTGGTAATATCTGGCTAAGCCAAATGCTGTAACTATTGTACCTCCCAAGCTCTTTTTCCAGCTCCCATCACTTCTTTGTTCATCCAAGATCTTTGTTATTATATTATCCAACACAGTCTTGTTGAATAATCCATACTCATAGAGAATAGGCAACATCTGGGCTTCGGCAAATAAATCTCCCTTCTTATCTTTCGATGTCGTCATGATGTAATCCTCTTGAATCCTCTTTCTCAGATAAGTCATGGTTTTTTCCTGTCCTTCAAAGGGTAATCCTTTAAGGGGCTCTATCGTGAACGTAGTGTAGAGAGTAAAATCGTTCGGCGGCACTCCTTCTGGGAACCCTCCGTTTTCAAGTTGTTTATACGCGAGCCATCTGAGTAACCATTCATACCTCTCTTTAAACCATTCATTTCCGGTTTCTTGATAAAGGTATGAATAAATCCTAGCTATCCTAGCATTAAGGAAGTAATCACCTTTATATCCATCATCAAAGTCGGCATAGTTATAACCTGTCCAAAAACGCTCTAAGAATTCCACAAACTTCTCATGTTCTCCAGAATATAATATTTTATCCTGAGTAGGGGGTAGCAAGGGAGGGTTTGGAACAAACTCGTAAAGCTCTGAGTTTCCATTGACAAAGAGCGTCTTAAAGTGTGTATCATAAGGTGCGTACTCCATAAGCCCATACTTTATGAGACCGTAGGCTCTTCTGTATTTATCCACATACACATAGCTCACATTGTATGCTTTCATTAGAGTGTAAACTCTATCTTTCTGAGTAGAACTAAACATCACCACATGATCCGCGTATGCCTTCTTTGCCTCCTGAGGGTCAGGGGCTTTCTCAAAAAACCCCTGATAAACTTTCTTCCACATCACTACGTCTTTTCTATGAGTGTTACCAATTAATAAATATCCTAGGTCCCACCATACTAAGAATACCGCATTTTCCGGTGTGTTCTCTTTTATCCACTCAAAGGCCTCTTTATCTTTCACTGTCGGGGGTGTTATGTAAGCATAAGCTGAATATGCACCTTGAAAAACGGGCCCAAGGAAGAGTAAAGCTATCACAAGAGATACAACTCTTTTGTTTAACAGTAGCTTTCTAAATACTCCTGCCCCCCACCCACTCATGTCTGCGGTTATTTTCTCCAAGGCCCATTGAATCCGTGGAAATACTTCATCAACCAAAAATTCCGCTGCCATTATTGATAGGGGTAACGAAGCATAGGGATCTCTAAACCTAAAGGCAATACTCCCAAAAATCATAAAAGACCAAGCCCATAAAGCTAGTCCTTGCCTGATTGGCCCCCCTTCAAAGTATCTTTTAGTGGCTAGAACTCCAAAGATTAGTTGGATAATACCAATCCACTTGAGGTATCCTAAAGCTGTAACCTCTTCCCTTGGCATTCTTGAGATGAGACCTCTTATAAACTCACCACTAACAGGAGCATAGTAAAGTAACACACCAATCAAAGCCAACCCTACTAAATAATGAAGATGTTTCTTAACCCAAGGAACGAAGTATATAAATGCCATTAGAATCCCTACACCAACAAAAAATACCCATCCCCTGTGTGTAACCATGTAAATAGGTAGTAAAACTATTAAGGATGCTATATACTTTGGTTCTCCAGTTTTAAAGAACCTCACTAAGAGCCACAATCCAATTACAAATAACAATATTCCCAGATTTTCTGGAATGTAGAGACTCGTCCTGTAAACAAAATTTGGAGCAAAACCTACTAAAAGAGTCGCTAGAAAAGCCTTTTTCTCGTCTTCTAAAATCTCCTTGGATAGATAATAGAATGCAACTAGAGATAAAACCCCATAGATGGCTGGCAGGATGAAAAAGACATAATCAGTCTTGAAAATGGAATATATAAACGCGCCTATTACATGAAATAATGGAGGATAGCTATATGCTTTAAGCCCTAAAAGAGAACCCACATCCTTTGAAAGTACCCCTATTCCGTTGTTTACTATTCTCAAAGTAAGATCTCTGTGAAGATATTCATCATAAACAGCAAGTAACAAAGTTCTATGAGGAATCAGTCTCACGATGAAAGAGGTTATAAGTAATAATGCAAATTTGGACCTTTTCATCTTTTTCACCCCTAACTCTTTTAATATCCTTTTCACTTTATTAAAGTTGGTGGTTCAATGAAAGCTCTAAAGCTTTTCAGTCTTGCGTTCTTTACCCATCTACTTTTAATGGTTTATGCCAACACTTTTCTAAGTGAAAAACTTTATGCAACCGAGCTTCCTTTTAACCAGATTCTCATTGCTGTATTTATCTCACTGGCCTTCTTTGGAGTTTTCGTGTTTGGATATTTAAAACCAATAAAGCTACCAAAATCAGTATACTGGCTCATTCTCTTTCTCATCTCCTTTGCACTTCCTGGTTATGGACAATTTGCTGTTTTAATAATGTTCTTCCTTTCTAAGGAATACAATATTTTTGAAAAATATGCAAAATTTGTGCTCTTAGGCTCGATTCTCTCCATAATTTCCCTCTATGTCATTGAAGGGGTCCCCCTTTTCCATTGGGAATTAAGATTCAAACTTGTCAAACCACTTGTCCTTTTTGCATTTTTGGGAGGAATCTCTCTGACATACTGCACATTAAACTGGAAACTCAAGACATTAGTCTTTGTACTCTTTGAAATCCTATTCTTTGCTGGAACTTTTAGGTCTCTAATGCTTCTGGCATTTCTATTCTATTTTCTGCCTTACTATTACGACAACAAGCTGAGTTTTGAAAGAATTCTTATTGCCCTCCCAGTATTCTTGTTTGTAATATATTTAAGCGGAAACCTTGAGAGTCTCTTAACAAGAATGGGCTTTACATTCTTAGTGTTCCACAACATAGTCTCAGTTTCACTTCCATTTGGATTTTTCCATGGAAAGCTCTTGCTTCACAGTGACCCCAGATGGAGAATTGCCTTTATGTTCACTCTTAATGGGAGATACACATACTCTCTCTTTGGTCAGCCAATAGCAGACTTTGGAGTCTTCGGAGCACTAGAAGCTTATCTTCTTGGGACCCTGTTAAAGTTCTCAGAAAAGAATAAAGCGAGTGCAAGTGTTGTTTTAGCAACTTTAATCTATGCCCTTGAAAGTGGAATTGATGCATTTTTGCTCTCTGTGTTGTTGCTTTTTGGTGGTGTTTATTCGAGTGAGATCCAGACAAAACTTAGAGGTAGATAGGAATACACGTCTACCAAACCACTTTAAGGTGTCTATCTTTTCAATATACGCTCAATTGTTGTAAAGAATAGTATATTATTTAACAAAAATTTTATATATTGAATTGCACAAAAATTATTGTTATTGCTGCATATAATTCAAGCTTTTCTAAAATCAAGAAGTTACTTGATCCCACAAATAAGGGGGTCAGAAGACATGAGAAGGGTGACTCTGTTTTTAGTTGTAATATTGCTCTGGTCTATAGTACCAATAAGTGCAGTATCTGCCGTTACAGATCCAAACCACAACCCAATAGAGATTATCGGGGATGAAAGCTTTACTCCCGAAAACGGTGTCATCGGTGGTAGTGGCACCCCAGAAGACCCATATATAATCGCGAATTGGGTGATTAATGCAAGTGGTTCGGCATTTGGGATACATATTGCTAATACAAGAGCATACTTTGTTATCAGAAATGTTACCATTTATGGGGGAGTTCAAAGTATCTTGCTAGAAAATGTCAGCAATGCAATGATTGAAGCCTCTCAAATGTATAATGCTGAGTGGGACGGGATTGCAATAGTTGCCTCTTCAGGAGTTACAGTATACAGTACAATAATCCAAGATATCGGAGGTTCAGGAATACACGGATGGGACTCCACAGGGCTTATTCTCGAGCATAATGAAGTGACTAATACCGAAAAAGGAATAACTTTAGAAAGAAGCAAAGCTGTAGTTAGATACAACAATTTGACTTCTAACAGAGAAACAGGAACTACAATTTGGGAGACAGATGGCGTAGAAATTTACAACAATACAATTTCCTCAAACGGATGGGTTGGAATATTCCTATATCACTCCATCAATATAGTGATAGGGAACAACACCCTTTCAAACAATCAAGGAGATGGCATCCTTCTAGAATCCACAAACGAAACAGATATACTTGAGAATGTGTTCTCCGAGAATCAAGGAGCTGGAGTTTCAATTGGGGCATCAAAAGATAACATAGTAAGTGAAAACACTTTCGAGAGCAATAATAATGGGGTAACTATTGGAGACTCTCTTAATATCACAATAATAGACAACAGCTTTTTAAACAGTGAGTACCCTGCTATTGAAATTCATAACTCTGAGGGCCTGATAATACAGCTTAATTATGTGTATGCAACAAATCATACAGGGATATGGATTTGGAATGCTACAAGCATTACTATAGAAAACAATACTGTATTGAACAGTACGTACGAGGGAATATGGGCCCAATACATGTACAATTCGACAATATCAAACAATGATCTGCAGAATAATGAATATAGCGGAGTTACATTAGTAGATTCAGAAAATAGTGTTATCTCAGGTAATTTCCTCAAGAATAATAAGTACAGTGGAGTCTCTTTGGAGAGGACCAATAGCAGTTCGGTGATCAATAACACTATACTTAATGTAACTGAAGGGGATGGAATCTACCTTTGGAATGCCACTAAAAACGTCATTGCTAACAATTACATTAAAGGGACAGGAGAAGATGGCGTTCAACTCCAATACTCCCCAAATAACATGATAGTTGAGAATTATATAGATCATGGGGATGTGAGCACTGCTCAGGGAATAGACACTCATAATTCCCCGTACCTCCAGATCTCTGAAAACACGATAACCAATGCAAATAATGGAATTTATCTCTTTCTAAACTCCCACAATAGTAACATCACTAAGAACAATATCTTCAATAATGGGGCTGGAATAGTGATAGAAGGACTGATTAACATAACTATCTCAGAAAACAAAGTATCAAACAACTCTCGCCAAGGTATTGTAGTTCAGAGTTCTAGAGAAATAACTCTTACTAACAACTTTATAGAAGGGAGTGGGTATAATGGTGTCGAGTTCTATACTGTCACAAATGCCATTGTGATGGGTAATCAATTTATACACAATAATCATGGAGCATTTCAGGCAGATAATTCCATGAACCTCTACATTTCAGACAACCGAATGGAAGAAACAAACGCTGGTGTTGTCTTCAGGTATAATACTCAAGATTCCTTGGTAGAGAACAACTTTATTGCTAATAACGAGAAAGGATTCTGGATTTGGGAAGCTAATAATAACACTTTCGTGAACAATACTGTGGTAAATAACGCTTGGACGGGAGTATTCATATATAACTCCACTGACAACGTATTTTACCTGAATCACTTTGAAAACTCCCAAAACGTTATCCTCGAGAATTCAATAGCTCAATGGTACTCTCCAGAGCCAATTTCATACGACTACAACGGCACTACCATAATAATCCCCGGAACTCAGTTCACAAACTATCTAGGAAACTACTGGAGTGACTACATGGGAAGGGACACTAATGGAGACGGTATTGGAGAGGAGCCATATTATATAGATTCAAACAATTATGACCCATATCCGATTTCATATATGATAAAGCCTGTAGTATTAACCGACATAGCTAGAGAGATAACGAATACCTCAGCCGTCTTTAGAGGTACACTTCTTGATACTGGAGGAAGCACCTCCGTAGAAGTGTGGTTTGAATATGGACTATCTATGGACAATTTGACCCAAACAACATCACATCAAGTGTTATTAACTGAAGAATCTTTCGAAATTGGAGTTTTTGATTTGGTGCCAAATACCACCTATTACTTCAGAGCAGTCGCAAAGAATGAAATAGGAACTGCATATGGAAGAATACTAAGCTTTACAACGCCACTAACAGGGAACTATACTGTCCTACAAAAAGGCCCAGCGAGTGATTTGATAAGAATCACTCTTGCAAATTCTGAGGGTGATGGAATTACTAAAACCGCAGAGGGGAATTTAGACATCTTCCTTTGGAGTGTAAGTGGAAATATCATCCAAAGTCTCCCCAATGAGACAATCACTAAGCTGAAGTTAGTTAGAACCACAACAGGCTATAATGATATTGAACTTAACCCAGTGCACGATGACGACAGCCCATATTTGGTTACTGTGAATAATAAGACTTATTTCAATCCATTTGCAATAAGAGAGATTAGACATGCATTAAACTTCCTCCTAAACAGGCAGTACTTTGTCCAAGAATACCTCGGTGGCCATGGACAACCAATGTTTGGAGGAATACGACCAAGCTCAGGGGCAGGTATATACTTTGAACCAGTTTATAATGCTCTAGGTCTAACTCCTGAAGGAAACCAGAACAAAGCATTAATAATGATTGAGGAGGCCATGCAGAAAGCATCTCAGGACTTAGCAGTGCAGGGATACACGCTAGAAAAAATCAACGGCACATGGTACTTCGAAGGCGAACCAGTTATAATAAAAGGAGTGATCAGAATAGAGGATCATAGAAAAGAAATCGGCCTTTACGTTGCAGACATGCTTGAAAAAGCAGGCCTCAAAGTTGAGAGACTCTTATGGGATAGGAGTACAGCAGGCCGCATAGTATATGGAACTGATCCAAGAGAGTATAAATGGAGCTTCTACACTGCTGGTTGGGTTTCTACAGTTAACATTAAGTGGCCTGATGTTTACACCGCATGGTGGTATGCAAGCTGGTACGGATGGCTCCCAGGTGCAGTAGGATGGGAAATACCAAGAGAAGACTTGGTGACCTTTGGTGAGCTTGTAAATGAATTTGGAGGGCCTGATGCCACAATAGCTGCACTCCAGCTCAAATACTACAACACCACTGAAAAACTAACAGAACTCTATAACATGACTACAGAAGAAATCACCAAACTACTTGTTCTTAGAAACCTTGATTTCAACAACAAAACTTACACATTAGAAGAAAACAATGCCAACCAGTACTGGGACCTCCAGAAGATTTCAATGGCCC
>NZ_JXCG01000005.1 GCF_001317345.1 Thermococcus sp. EP1
CCAATATCCATCCTAATGACCTCTTGTCATATGCTATTAACACTGTTCCTCTCTCAATAATCCCGCCCCCCAAAACAGTGTCTATATCCTCCAATCCAGTCTTTACAACTTTCACCATCACTTCACCAAATAGAATTTTTATCCTTAAAATTAAAAAAGGTTTATTCCTCCATATTTGCCATGCTAAAGGGAAAATACTAAACAAAAAGGAAATAATTGTAGAAAATATGAAAAATAGTGAAAGTTGTGATGGGCTGAGGCTTCTTTTTCACCATTGTTCTTTTTGTGAGATCCTAATGAGAAATAGCATTATTAGTACAAATGCCTCAAGCAGCGTTAACCAATCAGGTATTAAGTTTGCATACATAACTATGAACGCTCCAGAGAGCACTCCCAAAATGTATCCAACCAAATAAGGACGATTCCAGTACTCGCTTGCCCAAAGTGTATCAATCACTTGAAGTGCTCCGACCAAAATCAACATAAACACAAATAACTTGAATCCCCCTGCCAATGTTGAAGGTAGTGAATTGCCAATTTCAATAAGGATCTCATAGATAAATCCAAGCGCTGTAGCAGTAACTATTTCAATTATTCCTCTCGCAAGCCCATTCTCAAACGTGGGAGCCGGCAATTTTTAACCCCCCTCCATAATGTTTTTTCATAAACATTTTTAACAAAAATAACTCAATCATCAAATACTCTTAAGTAATTCCTCTATTCCGTTTAATGCTCCGGAAACTTTCTCTAATTTTTCTTTAATAAGACTTGGAACATATTCTCCAATATCAGGGGGATTTTCATCAATTGGGGTTGTCACATCGGTGGATTCTCTAATATTTGCGGACTCAATAATGCTGTTTACTTCGTGTATTAGATTATAGGCGTTTATCAATTTGTTAAGAATTTCTGGAGGGGTTATGTAACTATAGCCAGAATATATGAAACTTCTCCAAGCTTCATCTTTTAGAGGAATAAACAAGAATGGTTTCCGGTCCTTTGGCTTACGTCTAAGGAGCTCATCCACAAAGGTTATAGTTTTTATGATTAACTCTTTATTGCTCTCAATTTCTATGAGAAGATTTCTCATTATTCCTCTTCTGAATAAAAGAGCCCTCACTTCACTGTCTAGCATAGAGTCTGTCCGATTTCCTCTCCGTATATAATATTTACGAGTACTTGTGTCCATATGAGGAGCTTTTGGACTTTTCTTAACTCTTACAACTACATATGCCTTTGAATTATCATTCTCGTCATCAATGACAATAATTTCATAACCCTCAAGTTTTGGATCCGTGTTTGTATCTATAACCTGTGCTATTTGTTCCTTAATCCCTGGTCGCTTTTCAATTGGAGTTAACCTTGCGGCTGTGCTATTTTGCTCCTCTATCCCTATAACTAATTCTCCTCCTTCAGCATTGGCAAATGCAACAACTTCCTTCACAATCTTATTCGCTGGTCGAGGTAATTCTTTCTTAAATTCCAAATACATATTTTCCTCTACGTTGTTTTCAACTAATCTTTTGATATCCTCAAAAGTCCCAATATTTGGCACCAGGTATCACCACCTAATTCCCACTCCTTACACTATCTTCTGGTTGAATTTGGGCAATCTACCATGCTTCCTATAATACTCCATCAAAAGAGCTCTTTCTCTTTGCCTCGCTTTCTCTAAACTTCCTGTCTTTTCATACCTAAAATAAGATGCTCCCACTATAGGATCCGGACCTCTTGGAAAGTGTGCTAAAAGCCTACTTCTGAGTTTCCCGCTTCCAATATAAATCGTTCCTTTGGCTGCATTAGCAATTTCATATGCCCCATATACATTTGGAACCTTTTTGACATTCTCTTTGTTAAATCTAATCCATCGTTTAAAAATGCCCGTTCATATCACCTCCCGATAGATTAATTTCATAACTACTTATTGCATTCTATATAAATAAACTTTATGTTGTTCATGATTATTACTCGAAAAAATATTAAAGTTTTGCTTTCTAATGTTTAAAAGAAGAAAGGCGATAAGTATGGAGTAAATCAAATCATGATTTCTCGTCCGTCAAGTTCACGGTTAAATGCCTTAGTGATGCAGAGTTTCACCTTCCCCTTCTCCTTCTTGAGCTCTATTATCGTTGTAGCAATCTCTTCAATCATGGTGAGTGGATTTGGAACAATGCCTGCCAGAATATCCTTGTTCACGAAATAGAACGAAATCCTGCGAGTGTCTCCTAAGAAAGTCCCAAGAACATTAGCAAGCGGAATTGCCTCATTTCTTCTTAAAATAATATACCTCTCAATTCCAAATAAGAACGCGGCAGTGAACTTTTCACTCACCAACTTTTCATAAACTTTCCTGTATTCGGAAACTAATGCTGGCAACTCTCTATCCCCACTAATGAACTTCACCACATTCACATCAGGAGGCTCGTGATAGCCAATCTCAACAACCTTCGCTTTCTTTAGTGCTTCACATTCAAGTTTTTCAATCTTCATCCATCTTAAGCATAAGTCAAGCCTGTTGAAGAGGTCGATGATTAGAATCTGGTGGCCTTTAGCATTAGCCCACTTCATTGCCCCGGCAAAAACTGTTGAAGGATTCACTCTAGAAGGGTACTCCACCAAAACTATTTCTCCAGGCTTTAACTCGTCAAGTATCTCCCACATATCCATCCCTCAGTATTTCTAGAAAAACCAAATATTTAAACCTTCTCCTACCCCCAAATTAACCACAAAAGCTTTTCCCATCCAAAAAATATTAAAGTTTTGTCACAGGGGTAAAACTTAAAAATCCCTATTTGTGTACGTTCCATGAACTGTTTCCATTCAACCACCACTTTGGGCCTCTGGCCCACCCATTTCTTAGCTCGCGAATCGAATAAAATATTCAAGTGTATTTTAGATGGTAACATGGACACGTTGGAGGACTTTGAAGCTTACACAACATTTATTGTAATAGCAAAAGACGAAGGCCAAGCCGAAATCCTAGTGAAAGAATACATCAAAAAAGAAAACCCACCAAAAGCAGAGATAGAAATAGAGGACTTTCAAGAAGTGCCGATCGATGAAGCAAAAGTATTGGGGTGGTGGTTGACTAATTAAAGCCCGCAAGGATTCTAGATAAAATATTCGACATACATCTCCCCTATTGCTTATTTTTTCGACGATGTTTAGCGTTGTTTTTTATCATCTTGGCAATCTACACTGGAGAAATACATATTTAGCAAATTCACTTATTAAATGACTAAGATATTTGACAAGAGATTTAGAGGGTAAGAAATATGAGCAATAAACAGGAGAGTATTGTGCAATTAATTTTTCTTTTTATAGTTGGGATATTCCTAATAACTATTGCCCATAAAGTTCCTAATCCACTAAGCCCTCTAATGTCCAGCATGGGAGGCTCTATATTGGCTATAATATTATTTGGAGTTGGACTTGTTATAGTATTAAAGGTCCTTGAAGAATACGATAGGTGCAGGCGTTACCACCTAAGTTTCTGGGCATTTCCAAAACTTATTTTGTATTACAAAATTTAGATACTCTACTAAATAGTCGAGTAATATACATGGGTGTTATATTACAAAATTCTGAATGCTGAACATTTACACATTTTGAGCCATAGAATCCTTAGTGGTGGGCCCGCGGGGATTCGAACCCCGGACCTTCGCCGTGTGAGGGCGACGTCATAACCAGTCT